>CAJBIL010000115.1 GCA_903953145.1 uncultured beta proteobacterium | reverse complement strand
TGGCTGCGGTGCGCACCGAGGTTGATCGCTTTTTCGATGAGGTCATGGTCAACGTCGATGAGCCGCTACTGCGCGCCAACCGCCTCGGCTTGCTCAAGGCCTTGTTTGATCAGCTGAACGCTGTGGCTGACATTTCACGTTTGGCCGTGTAAACCGATGAAACTCGTCATCCTTGATCGTGATGGGGTTATCAACTTTGACTCAGCACAGTTCATCAAGTCGCCGGCTGAGTGGAAACCCATCCCGGGCAGTCTGGAGGCGATTGCGCGGCTTAACCAGGCCGGTTATCGCGTTGTGGTGGCGACCAATCAGTCCGGGGTCGGGCGTGGTTTGTTCGACATGGATACGCTGAACGCCATTCATGGCAAGATGCATCGCGCCGTGCAAGCGGCGGGCGGGCGTATCGATGCCGTCTTTTATTGCCCGCACGCAGCAGATTCAAAATGCAATTGCCGTAAGCCAAAGCCCGGCTTATTTCAACGGATCGGCGCCTGTTTCAACGTCGATCTGGCCGGTACGCCATCGATTGGCGATTCATTGCGTGATTTGCAGGCTGCGGTAGCGGTGGGCGGGAAGCCGTTGCTGGTGCTGACCGGTAAGGGCGAAAAGACGCAGGCTGACGGTAATTTGCCCGAAGGTACGCTGGTTTTCCCGGATTTATCCGCTGCGGTTAATCATCTGCTTATTGCCTCATGACGCTGATCCGCTCTGTTTTCTACCTGCTACTGGTCAGCTTGCTGACCATTCCGTTCGGCATTCTCGTTTCATTGGCGATTATTTTCCCGATGCCCACACGCTACGCAATCATTGCGGCCTGGCGCGTCGGCTTCATGGTGCTCAGCGAATACGTGCTGGGCATCCGCTACCAGGTCATCGGCCGTGAAAACATCCCGGCCGAGCCTTCGGTGATTCTCTCCAAGCATCAATCGGCGTGGGAAACCGTTGGTTTGCAGGAAATTTTCCCGCCGCTCGTTTTCGTATGGAAAAAATCGTTGCTGGCGCTGCCGTTCTTTGGCTGGGGCCTGGCGGCGATGAAAATGATTTCGATTGATCGTCAGGCGGGCAAGGATGCCTTGAAGCAGGTGGTTGATCAGGGGCGTGATCGCATGAATGCCGGATTCTGGGTGGTGATTTTCCCGGAAGGTACGCGCGTCGCCCCCGGCCTCAAGCGGCGCTACAAGCCAGGTGGCGCACATCTGGCGGTGCAGACCGGCGCCAAAGTCGTGCCTGTCGCGCATAATGCCGGCGAGGTCTGGGGCAAAAACGCTTTTCTGAAGTCGCCGGGGCTGATCACCGTCAGCATCGGCCCGGCCATTGATCCGGCTGGCAAAAGTGAGGCTGAGATCAACGCATTGGTCGAGTTGTGGATCGAGGCCGAAATGCGCCGGCTTTCTCCTCATCGTTACCCGCCCGCTGCCGATGTCGTGGCTGCCTGAGTTTTTGCACCCCAAACAACTTGTCCTTGGCGCCAGCACCATGCCAGGCGCGGATTTTTTGCCGCTGGCCGCAGGTGAAACCCCGCGCACCATCGCCCTTGGCGACCGGATTGTTCCTTACGTTTTGCGCCGTGCCCGACGCCGTACCATCGGCTTGTCGATTGACCATCGTGGCCTGCGCGTTGGCGTGCCGAACCGCTCCTCCCTGCGCGAAGTTGAGGCGCTGATTCTGCGTCACGGTGATTGGGTCGTGCAAAAACTCGACGAATGGCGCACCCGCCGCCGTCCCGAATTGCTGCCGATTGTCGATGGCGTCCAATTGCCCATGCTCGGTGCCACGTTGACGGTTCGCCTTGCTTCAGGCGCCAGTCGTATTTGCTGGCAGGCGCCCGAAGCGCTGGTGCTGACCTTGTCCCTGCGCGCACCGGAAGATGCCGGCCGGCTGCTCGAAAAGGCGCTGCGCGAGCGGGCGCGGGCGTTGTTCGTGCTGCGGCTGGCGCATTACGCCGCGCAGCTTGGTGTGACTTTGCCGCGCCTGACGCTTTCGGCCGCCCGAACCCGCTGGGGAAGTTGCAGCCTGAAAACGGGCATTCGCCTGAACTGGCGGCTGATTCATTTCCCTTTGCATGTGATCGACTATGTGGTGGCGCATGAACTGGCCCATCTGCGTGAAATGAACCACAGCCCCCGTTTCTGGGCGGTTGTAGAAAGCATTTGTCCCAATTGGCAAGTGTTACGAGAGGAATTGCGGGTTCTTGGAAAATCGCTGCCAAACTTCATGTAACCATGATGTAAGCGTTGGCATACAGCACCTAAGTTTGAACCTGGAAAACTCAGTTACAAGCGCTTTCAACATGGCCCGGCGAATTTGCTGGCCGTCGATTTTCCTCGAAGGCTGGCGCATTGATGCCTCGCGCCTGTGCTGATGTCACCGGATATCGACGCGAGATAGATGCCGACGCCAGGACACACATTAACGTGCTACACTTATTTATGTGTCAAATCGCAAGAAGGAGCATAAGATGGCAAGCACCGTAAATTTCACCGGGTCTGTTGACCGAGAACTGCTCAAACGCGCCAAGGTCATTGCCGCCAAGACCGACACATCGGTCAATGCCCTGTTCAATGCAGAGCTACGTTACCTCGTCGAGACCTTCGAGGCATCGGAATCGGCGGGTAATCAAAACTTCAAGGTACTGCTCGACTTTTCGTTAGGGCGGCTCGCCGACGAAACGGTGATGAGTGCGTTAGGCATCGACAGCGAAGAGGATTTGTTCCTATTGATGGCGCAGGCACATTTACCGATGCCAAGACTCGCCGATTCCGCGACCAAGCACATGGTCGATAAGTTGATGTCTTTGCCGACTGCTTGAGTGTTAGGCATGCCGTCACCAAAGGAAATCGCACTGCTACCCGATGCCGGCCCGCTCATTACGCTGGCCTACGCGGATGCGCTCGACGTTTTGTTCAAGCCGGGCTGGACCGTCATGCTGGTCGACATGGTGCTGCACGAAGTGACACGCAACCAGACGCCCACAAGCGGCAAGCTCGCCAAATGGGTAGCAGCAACACAAACCACGATCCTGCCGACCAAGACCTTTGCACATTTTAAGCAAGCATCGCTGGAAGGCGCTGCGGCGAGAAAAAACAACCGTGGCGAATTGGCAATTCAGGAAACTATGAGCGATTTTGCACTCCTGACGCCACCGAAGAACGGCGTCTTCCTGTTTGAAGATCACAAGATTGCGCGTGCCAGTTTTATGGTGCCCGACACGTGCCAGAAGGTCAGCACGCGTGCCTTCCTGATCTTTCTGGAGCAAAAGGGCTTGATTCAATCGGCGGCGGAGATTGAACGGCGGGCGGTCCAAGCTGGCCGAGCTTTTTCAGCATTACGATTTCCGCCCTGATTTCAATTTTCCTGCCAAAGAAATGAACCACAGCCCCCGATTCTGCTCCGTTGTTGGTCAGCTATATCCCGACTACCGGGTCGTGCGTGATGAGCTCAAAGCACTCGCCTCCCTTTGCCCCCACTGGTAACGCATTTATAAGGATGTCTCATGAGAATTTTGCACACCATGTTTCGCGTTGGCGATCTTGATCGCTCGCTGGCTTTTTATTCCGAAGTGCTCGGTATGCGCGAGTTGCGCCGCCAGGACTTCCCCGATGGCCGTTTCACGTTGGCCTTTGTTGGCTATTGCAGCGAGCAGGACGGCGCGGTGCTTGAGCTGACGCACAACTGGGATACGCCCGGCTATGAACAGGGCAACGCTTTCGGGCATATCGCGCTGGAAGTCGATGACGCCTACGCCGCCTGCGAGCAGATCAAGGCGCGCGGGGGCAAGGTCGTACGTGAAGCCGGCCCGATGAAGCACGGCACGACCGTGATCGCCTTTGTCGAAGATCCGGACGGCTACAAGATCGAGCTGATCCAGAAAAAATCCTGATCCGATGGCCTTCCCCTCATTCTTCGCCGAAATACGGCCGATCATCCTGCGTGACCGGCTGGCGCAATTCCTCGGCGCTGCCGATGGGGGCCTGATCGAATACCACTATGCCGATGTGGTCAAGCTCGCCGGCCACTCCTGCCCGACGGTCGCGGGCGCCTACCTGATGACAAGCCGTGCGCTCAATGCACTTTACGGCGACGACATGCCCGAGCGCGGCGATATCCGTGTTGACTTCAGTGAGGCACAAAGCAGCGGTGTGGCCGGTGTAACCGCCAGCGTTGTTGGCCTGCTGACTGGCGCTGCCGGCATCGGTGGTTTCAAGGGTATTGCCGGCAACTTCTCACGCCGCGATTTACTGCATTTCGATATCGAACTGCCCGGTGAAGTCTGCTTTACCCGGCAGGATACGGGCGACAGTATCTGCGCTAGCCTGCAACTCGCCCACATTCCGCCCGACCCGCGCATGGGCCCGCTATTGCAGCGATTGCTGGCCGGTGAGCGCGACGCGGTGGTTGCCGAAGTTTTTGCCACGCTCTGGCAGGATCGCGTGCGGCAGATACTGGTCGATCATTTTGACGACCCCGAAACGGTGCTGCTGACGCGCTGAGAATTATTGAAATTCGCGCCTTCCTTAAACTGCACCTTGCCTGCAAGGCGCATGGATAGGCGATCTAGCAGTGCCAATGCCTGAAGAGTGGCGTATTACAAGGCGTTCAGCGAAGTGTTGTTTGTAGAACAAGCATTGGCGCGGGTTGGCGTATCTTGGCGTTGAGATTTTTCCTGATCTTGAATTCGCTTTGACCGTGCGTTTTAGCGGCGGCTATTGACATCAAGATGCACGACCAGGTGCGCTTCGTGGGTGTCCCAGGTCAGGGGAATGGCGTAGGCCGGCCCGGTGGCAACGCTGGTGATGTCAAAACCGGCTCGCTCGCAAGATAGCGGCGGGGAAATATCGAGCGCCTCGCCGAAGTGCCGGCGTGCCCGACCGGAGAGCTGGTTGGCAATTTCGCCGACTACATCCAGATAATTTTCCGTGCTCTTGCAGGGTTCGCCCATCGCCTTGAGGACTTCATCAAGCAACGCGCGCGGCGCCGAGAAGGTGATGGTGCCGCGAAAACCGCTGCTCACCATAATCAGGCCGTTGAAGTCGTCCCAGACGATGGGGACGGACGCTTCGAGCAGGTAGGCGGTGCGCACCTGGGCGCTGCGCCGCGTCATGTTTTCAAAAAACACCGA
>CAJBIL010000114.1 GCA_903953145.1 uncultured beta proteobacterium | reverse complement strand
GAACAGTGTGACGCCGATGCTTGAACTGCTGCGGTGCTCATGGCCGCTCATCACGTAGGGGCGACAGAGGGCGGCGAGTATTTTTTCGCCCACGGTTTCGGTCTGGCTGGCCGCTTCGCCCGGCGTTTCGCTCAGGTCTTCCAGCATCACGACAAATTCGTCGCCACCAAGCCGCGCGACAGTATCGCCCTCACGGACACAGCCCGAAAGGCGCAGGGCGACTTCCTGTAAGAGTAGATCGCCACGATCATGGCCGAAGGTGTCATTCAAAGTCTTGAAATTATCGAGGTCGATGAACAGCAGGGCGCCTTCACGCCGGCTCCGCGCGCTCGAGGCCAGCGCCTGGCGCAAGCGGTCAGCGAGCAGACGACGGTTGGGCAACTGGGTCAGCGGGTCGTAAAAAGCCAGATTACGGATTTGCTCCTCGGCTTTTTTATGCTCTGTAATATCGGTTGAGATGCCGCACAGCGCATAAATACGGCCATCCTGGTCACGCAGCGGCAGCTTGACCGAGAGAAAAGCGCTGGTAACATCACCTTTGAGGTCGGTGTTGATTTCTTCCTGCGCGACACGCTCGCCGTTCTCGATGACGCGGCGGTCGTTGATACGCAGATTGATCGCCGTTTTCTCGTCAAAAAAGGCGCTGTCGTCCTGATCGACAATCTCGTCCATCGGCTTGTCGAACAAGGCACATACGCTGCGATTGGCGTACTGATAACGGTAGCTTGTATCCTTGATGTAGATATACGCTTCAACGCTATCAAGAATCGTATGCAGCCGGTTTTCGCTTTGCTGGAGCGCTTGTTCTGCTCGCTTGCGGTCGGTGATGTCGCGGGCAACGCCCAATACGCCTAGCAACTCGCCATTGCTGTCATGCACGGCAACCTTGGTGGTTTCCAGCAGCGCCTGATGGCCATCATCGGCAAAAGTGATCCATTCCTCGTTGATGCTCGGCTGGCTGGCCGCAATGGCCTTGCAGTCATTCGCCCGGAAGAAATCCGCCAGCGACTGATCAACAAAGTCATAGTCAGTCTTGCCGACGATCTGCGCTTCCTTGAAGCCGAAGAATCGCTCGAACATCGGGTTGCAGAAGCGATAAACGCCCTCCCCGTCTTTCATCCAGATGAGGTCGGGAATCGTTTCCAGCAGCACACGCAGTCGCCTGCGTTCGGTTTCGAGCTGGACAGTGCGCTGATCGACCCGGCGGCGCAGCATGGTTCCCCAGAGCAGTAGCAGCGCGCCAAGCACGGTGCCGAGGAGCAGGGTATAGCCCAGATAGCGGACATAGGGCGATTGCTCGAGCTGGCTACCCATCCATTTATCCTGCAAGGCCTGCATCTCGGCCGCAGAGATGGTCGAAAACCCGCGCTCAAGCAAGGCCATCGTTTGCAGATCGCCTTTGTGCACCGCACGGTGAAACTCGCCGGTGTATAGCCGGAAGGCCTTGTTGTAGGTTTGTTCGGCGTGATTCAGGTAGAGCAGGTAATTGGCCGGTGGTTCGTCGAGGCAGAAAATCCGCACTTCCGAAGCAATCGCCGCCTGCACCAGCGCTTCGTAGCTGGGGTACTGTTGCAGCGTGGTGATGCCGGCTTTTTGCAGGATATCGATGCAGGCATCGCCGGCTTTGACGCCAACCAGAAAGCCGCGCAGCTTGTCTGTACCGGTGATGCCGCCAATCCCGTTGTGGGTGTAGATGGCGACCGGAATTTGTGCATAGGCCGGGGTGAAATCCAGCGTTTTC
This sequence comes from uncultured beta proteobacterium, assembly GCA_903953145.1. Classification (GTDB taxonomy): domain Bacteria; phylum Pseudomonadota; class Gammaproteobacteria; order Burkholderiales; family Rhodocyclaceae; genus CAJBIL01. Next base: position 5,676 of record CAJBIL010000114.1, on the reverse strand, counting down.
TCGCGCTCGGGCGTCTGAAAAATACTGTCGATCACCGTTGCCTCACGGGCTTGCATGCGCGCCTGCGCCTTGCCCCAGTCGCTGGCCAGCAAATTGACCGGAACGCCGGTTTTACTTTCCCACAAAGTCCAGAGCTCGACCAGATAACCATCCAGTTTGCCGCTTGAATCCCTGAATACATAAGGCGGGTAGTTGTCGTCCATCGCCACGTTCAGCGTATTTTCAGCCCCCTTGGCGACGCCGGCGGTAATAAAAAACAGACAGCAAAACATCAGCCCGGCGCCGCCACAGCGCAGTAAGCGGACCGCCAGGCTGGTAGATGCTTTTAGGAGAAAAGCCACGCGATCACGCTTTCAGGTTAACGACTGGATTTTTTGTGCAGCGCGATTCTAACCTTTTAAGGGAGAGGGTTAATGCTTCCACTGGCAACGGCAAGTCACAAAATGGCCGCTATGCTTGATCCGCAACGGATGCTGGCGTAAGGTGCAGCACCGTGAGCACACCTGCCCCCACCACCGCCGAACTACTGCAACGCCTGAGCAAGGAGCTGGCGCGCAAGCGCGTACTGCTGGTTGATCGCCATCCGACGGCACGCAACTCGTTGCGCATCATGCTCTCCAGCCTGGGAATCACCGCTGTTCATAATGCGGGGAGTACGGTCGAGGTCATGCGCCAAGTGAAGGCTAACCGCTTTGACCTGATTCTTTCCGACTACATTCTGGACGATGGCCGCGACGGCCAGCAGTTGCTGGAAGAGTTGCGTCAGCAACATCTCATCTCGTTATCGACGGTATTCATCATCATCACCAGCGAGCGTGCTTATCACAACGTGGTTTCGGTTGCCGAACTAGGGCCGGACGATTATCTGATCAAGCCCTTCACCGCCGACCAGTTGCAGGGGCGACTGGCGCGGGCGGTCTATAAAAAGCAGTTTTTCAGCCTCGTTTATACGCATCTCGACAATGGTTCATTTGTTGACGCGCTGGCCGCTTGCGAAACTTTGCTCGCGGCGGATGGCGGCTTTCTCTACGACACCTTGCGCCTGAAGGGCGAGATTCTCAACGCGCTCGGGCGTTGTAGCGAAGCCCAGGCGGTCTATCAGCAAGTGCTGGAAAACCGTATGGTGCCGTGGGCGCGCATGGGTCTGGCGATTGCATTACGCGGTCTGGACAAACTGGCCGAAGCCGAAGTGCTTGGCGAGTCGATTGTTGAAGACTTTCCCGAGTATCTGGCGGCCTATGATTTTGTTGCCGGCGTGCGCGAGGAGATGGGCAAACTCGGCGAAGCGCAGGAGATGCTGCTTGGCGCGACCGTGATTTCGCCTAACAACTCGGCGCGGCAACGCATGGTTGGCGATGTGGCAGTACGTAACGACGATCTGGAAGCTGCCGAAAAAGCCTACAGCAAGGTACTTGAGCGGCATCGCGGGTCATCGCTCAAGAATATCGACGATTTCACCAATCTGTCGCGCGTGATGATTGATCGCGGGCACGTCGAAGGTGCGCGCAAGATCACGCAGGAGTTGCGGCGCGATTTGCGCGGCAGCAAACAGGGCGAACTGGCGGCGCTGGTGATGGAAAGTCTCTGCGCCGAGAAAGAAGGCGATCCGTTCAAAGCCAAGCAGTCACTTGAAAAAGCGCTGGATTTGCAGCGCACCATTCAATCGGACGGCAAGCTGGACAGTGTTTCGCAAAAACTCAGCGTCGATCTGGCTCGCGCCTGCCTGGCGACCGGCGACGAGGTTACGGCACAGGAAATTTTGCGCAAAGTGGCGGCCGAGAATCACGAAGACCGCAGCATGATCGCCCACATTCAGGGCGTCTTCGCCAAAACCGGCAACGAAGCCGCCGGCCAGGCGCTGCTCGCGCAAGTCGGCAAGGAGATTGTCGAGCTTAACAATCGCGGCGTGCTGGCCGCGCGCAGCGGAGACCTTAACGCTTCGGTACAGATGCTGATCGAAGCGGCCGACCGAGTCCCCAACCTGCAATTCCTGGTCAATGCCACGAAAGCCATCTTCACCCTGCTCGAACGCCAGGGCTGGGACGAGGCGATGGCGGAACGCGGGCTGCGCTACCTGCAATTGGCGCAAAGCAAGGATATGCGCAGCGCCAAGGTGATTTCGGCGCGCGAACTTTATCAGCGCGCTGCACGCAAATTCGGGATCACCGTCGTACCGCTCGGCGGCCCCCGCCCGGATGCGTCCCCGCCCGGCGCTTGACACTCAGATCGGCACGATCCACAAGTCCCAGGCAAATTTGCAGATCAGCAGGCTCACCACCAGCAGGAATATCTGCCGCACAAAAGCGCTGCCGTGGCGCAATGCCAGATGGCTGCCCACCAGGGAGCCGGCAACATTGAGCAGCGCCATGAGAACCGCGAGCAGGGGTAGCCAGTAGCCGTTGGGTATAAAGAATCCCAAAGCCGCCAGATTGGTCGCGACATTGACCACCTTGGCCGCTGCCGAGGCATGCAGAAAGTCAAAGCCAAAAAACCGGACGAACAGAAAAATCAGGAAACTGCCGGTTCCCGGGCCGAAAAAACCATCGTAAAAACCAATCAGCCCGCCCGCCAGCAGCGCCAAAACCAGCTCACGCCGCCCTGTGTGCAAAGGCCGATGCGCACTGCCGAAGGTTTTACGGCGAAAGGTGTAAAACGCCGCACCGACCAGCAAAAGCAGGATCAGCGGCCGCAACATCCCGCGCGGCAACCAGGCCACTGCCATCGCCCCTAAATAGGCGCAGGCAAACGCAGCAAAGGCAGCCGGCAGGATCGTTCGCCACGGCATATTCACCTGATGCGCATAACGCCACGCGGCACTGCTTGTGCCAAAAACACTGGCAAACTTGTTGGTGCCGAACAGCGTCGCCGGCAACTCTTTCGGTAACGCCGAAAACAGTGCCGGAATCTGAATCAAACCGCCGCCGCCAACAATCGCGTCAATCAGGCCGGCAAGGAACGCGCTGAACGCGAGAAAAACCAAGGCTAAAATATCCACAAGCGGCCCATCGTGATCCTAAGAAGCACAGTTAACCACAACAAACAGTGCGCAGCCTCCTGGAAAAGGAACCCATGGCTTAAACCGCCATTGGGGATTTCCAAAAACGATGCAAGCTGTTGCTTTTTCGTTGTGTTCGCCGCGTTCGTTGTGGTTAACTGTTTTTCCTGGATTTAATCGTTGGAGAAACAGGTGGCTGCGCTCAACTACAAGCATTTGCGGTATTTCTGGATGGTTGCCAAGACGGGCAGCATTGCACGAGCCGCGCAGCAATTGCACCTCACGCCACAGTCGATCAGCGGGCAGTTGACGGATTTCGAGGCGACGCTTGGCGTAAAGCTGTTGCGTCGTGCGGGGCGGAATCTGGAGCTAACGGATGCCGGCCGGCGTATTCTGAGTTATGCGGAAGAAATTTTCACGATAGGCGACGAGTTACTCGATGCCCTGCATGAGCAAAGTAGTCAGAGAACCCTGCCGTTTCGCGTGGGCCTTGCAGATTCAGTCTCAAAATCAGTGGCCTACCAGCTTGTCGAGCCCGCGCTCGGCCTTCCTGAACCAGTGCGACTGGTTTGCCGTGAGGGCCGGCTTGCCGCTTTGCTGGCCGAATTGGCCATCCATCGGCTCGACATGATTATCGCTGACCGGCCGATGCCGACGAGTCTGAATGTTCGTGGCTACAGCCACTTGCTCGGTGAGAGCGGGCAGACGGTCTTTGGCGCCAAACGCCTGATCAGCAGCCTGCCCGGTGATTTCCCGGCGTTACTTGATAACGCCCCTTTTTTGCTGCCGGGGGAAGATGCCGTGATTCGCCCGAAACTGTTGCAGTGGTTTGAAGCTCACAATTTACGCCCGCGGATTATTGGCGAATTTGACGACAGCGCCCTAATGAAGGCTTTCGGCAAGGCGGGGGCTGGCTTTTTCGTCGCCCCGACAGCCATCGTCGAGAGCGTCTGCGAGCAATACAAGGTCGAGGCCATCGGCCGCATTGATTCGGTTGTTGAGCAAATTTACGCGATCACCACCGAGCGCCGGATTACCCACCCGGCCATCGTCGCGATCAGCAAGGTCGCGCAGCAGGATATTTTCAGCCCGGGCAAACACCCATAAGATAGGCCGCGATGAATTCCGACCATCTCCAGCTGCTCGTCACCCGCACCATGCCATTCGGCAAGTACAAGGGGCGGCTGATCGCCGATCTGCCGGGGCAGTATCTCAACTGGTTTGCGCGTGAAGGCTTCCCGCCGGGGGAAATCGGCAAGTTACTGGCCTTGATGCAAGAGCTGGATCACAACGGGCTGTCAGATTTGCTGATTCCGCTACGTCAGCGTTAAGCCGCGATCTACGCCCGGTCAACCGGCAGCGCTGTTTTATCCACCACCCGGCGCAGCACAAAACTTGAATGCACGCCGGTGACGCCGGTAATCCGCGTGATGCGGTTCAGCAGTAGTTCCTGGTAGGCGTCCATATCCTTGACGAAAACCTTGAGCTGATAGTCGGCAGATTGACCGGTGATCAGCAGGCACTCCATGACTTCGGGAATTGCACAGATTTTTTCCTCGAAATTCGCAAAGCGCTCCGGCGTATGTTGATCCATCGAGATATGCAGCAACACCATCAGCGACAGCCCCATGGCCTTGGCATCAAGCAAGGCGCGATAGCCGGCGATCAGGCCGGATTCCTCCAGCGCGCGCACCCGGCGCAGGCAGGGTGAGGGCGAGAGGCCGATTTTGTCGGCCAGATCCTGGTTGCTGATCCGGCCATCCTCCTGCAATGCAGCGAGAATCGCGCGGTCGTAGCGGTCAAGTTCCATATTCTGCCAATTAATAAATAATATAAGCAATATTATGCCGCATAGGCCGCGTTGCATGCCATACAACGCAATCAAATATTGCACGCTTTTGACTACGATAGAGCCTATCAAAACCAGCCATCAATGAGGCGCCATCATGTTGAAACAACCCGCAAGCAAGTACGCCCCCTTCCCGCCGGTCAATCTCGTTGATCGCCAGTGGCCGCAGCGCACCATCACCCAAGCGCCGGTCTGGATGAGTACCGATCTGCGCGATGGCAATCAGTCCTTGTTCGAGCCGATGGACGGTGAGCGCAAAATGCGTATGTTCCGAACCTTGTGCGAAATCGGCTTCAAGGAAATCGAAGTCGCCTTCCCATCAGCCTCGCAGACAGATTTCGACTTTGTGCGCCAGTTGATTGAGGGCGATCACATCCCCGAAGACGTGACGATTGAGGTACTTACCCAAGCGCGGGAACATCTGGTGCGCCGGACGATGGAATCCTTGCGCGGCGCGCGGCGAGCCATTGTTCATGTTTATAACGCCACCTCCAAGCCGTTTCGCGAGACTGTTTTCGGCATGAGCAAAGCGGAAGTCATTGAGATGGCGGTTGCGGCAGTCGTCCTTGTCAGACAACTCGCCGACGAGCAACCCGAAACCAAATGGATGCTCGAATACAGCCCGGAAACCTTTACCGCCACTGAACTCGATTTCGCGCTTGAAGTCTGCGACGCGGTCACCGCCGCCTGGGGCGCGACGCCCGAACGGAAAGTGATCCTCAACTTGCCGACCACCGTCGAAGTCGCCACCCCGAACATTTACGCCGACCAGATCGAGTGGATGCATCGCCATCTCGCGCGTCGCGACAGCGTGATCATCAGCTTGCACCCG
>CAJBIL010000113.1 GCA_903953145.1 uncultured beta proteobacterium | reverse complement strand
GGCGTTTGAGTCACTCCGTTCAGCGTTCCGCCACCCAGCGCAGCAGCGCATCCATTGCGGGTTTGCCGTCGCGGGCTTTCGGGTCGTTGAGCAGGGCGACGACGACCCAGCGTTTGCCGCTGGCGTCGAGGACGTAGCCGGCGATGGCGCGGACGCCTTGCAGGTAGCCGGTTTTCAGGTGGGCGCGGCCGCTGGCGGCGCTGTTGCCGAGGCGTTTTTTCAGGGTGCCATCGACGCCGGCCAGTGGCAGAGAGGACATCAGCTCCGGCATCACCGGGCGTTGCCAGGCAGCCAGTAGCAATTGGCTTAAGCCTTCGGCCGAGATGCGTTCGGTGCGCGAGAGGCCGGAGCCGTTATCGAGCACGAGTTCCGGCATTTTCAGACTTTTCTCGTCAAGCCAGGATTTGATGCGGCGACGTGCGCCTTCGGGGGTGGCCGGGCGCTCGGCGGCGAGGCTCAGGAAGAGCTGACGCGCCATCACGTTATTGCTGTATTTGTTGATCTCGCGCACGATTTCGCCGAGGGCGGGGGAGTCTTGTGCGGCCAGCGTTTGTGCGGTGGCGGGGGTTTTCCCCTCGCGCACCTGCCCGCGCAGCGTGCCACCGAGTTCGCGCCAGAGGGCGCGGAACAGGCGGTCGATTTGCATATCGGCCGGCCACGGGGAGAGGTGTAGCGCTTTCTCCCCGCAGGCGTTGGCGAGGCTGCCGGTCAGCTCGATGGTGTCGCCGTTGACCACGGGTTTGATCTTTTCCCGCCAGTCGCCGCAGGCGTCGGTGGTGAGCATCAGTCGATTGACGATGCGCAAGCCTTCGCTGGGTGTTTCGGTAATGACGGTGACGGCTTTTTTGCCGGCATCCGGTTGCAGAGTGAGGCGCAGGCTTTTGAGGTTGACGAGCAGGGCGTCGGGGCCGGCGTTGTAGGGGCGCAGTGGCTCGTTGTCGAAGTCGGCCGCATCGTGCGGTGGCAGGGCAAAGGCGCTGCGGTCGAGCAGCAGATCGCCGCCAATGTCGTTGATGCCGCGTGCGCGCAACTGGCGTAGCAACAACCAGAACTGTTCCAGCGCCAGCCGTGGGTCGCCGCTGCCGCGCAGGTAAAGATTGCCGTCCAGCCGGCCGGCTGTGGGGGCGGCCTCGCTGAGCGCTTCGGTGCGCCATGTGTAGGCGGGGCCGAGCAGCTCAAGCGCGGCGTAGGTGGTGACGAGCTTCATCGCCGAGGCCGGATTCATCGCCTGCCGGGTGTTGTGGCTGATGAGCGCTTGTTCGTTCTCGACGCCTTGCACTACAACCGAGAAGCTGCGCGCGGGGATGCCGGCTTCCTTCAGCGCCTGATTGACATCAGGCGGCAGCCCCGCGGCGTGCGCTGGCAGCTGGATAGCAAGTAGCAACGCTGAAAGTAATGTCGAAACGGTGCCATTCAGAATGGCATTACAGCGTAATCGCGTCATTGTTTGAATCATGATTTCATCATCGTGTAACGAAGTTGATTGAATTGAAAAGCATCAGGGCAGGTGCTTGTGACATTCACATTTTGTCACAGGCGAAGCGTAACTCCGCCAGGCGTAGCGAGCTTCAATAACAATCCCGGCCTTATTTTCATCATGTTGCAATTGATTATAAAAATCGGGCTGCGTAAGGTATAAGTAAGTTCGGCACTTTATCTTGACTCCTGTAGTCATCTAAAGTGACTCGATAAACCGTTCATTTGCGAGGAGGCAAAATGAAAGACGATATCTCGGCGAAAATTGCCGCAAATCCAAAGTATGAAAAACTGGTGAGCATGCGCTCTACCTACAGCATCATCATGACCATTCTGATCATGTGTCTTTACTACGGTTACATCCTGCTGGTTGCTTTCAACAAAGAGTTTCTGGCCACGAAAATGGGTGCTGGTATGGTGACCTCCATTGGTATTCCGATGGGCGTTGGTGTGATCGTTTTGACGATCCTGATTACCAACATCTACGTACGCCGTGCCAACTCCGAGTTCGACGATCTGAACGCCGAAATCATCAAGGAGGCAAATAAATAATGATGTCCAAATCAATGCGTAACGGCCTGGGCCTCGTGCTCGGCATGCTGGTAGCGGGCGCTGCCCTGGCTGCCGGCGCCGATCTTGGCAACACGGTCAAGCAGGAGACCAACTGGGTCGCGATCGGTATGTTCGGCGCCTTCGTGGTTTTTACCCTGTTCATCACCAAATGGGCCGCTGGAAAAACCAAGACGGCAGCTGACTTTTATACGGCTGGCGGCGGCATTACCGGTTTCCAGAACGGTCTGGCGATTGCCGGCGACTACATGTCTGCCGCGTCCTTCCTCGGTATTTCCGGTCTGGTGTT
>CAJBIL010000112.1 GCA_903953145.1 uncultured beta proteobacterium | reverse complement strand
TGTCTTAGCGGAGTTATGGGGTATGCAGACGCTTGCATGTCGGATTCCTCTTGGTTACTTGGGTATCCGCATGAATCCCGTAACATCAGGAAGAAGTCAAGGCATGTTGGTTGCGAAAAAATACCAAAGTCCATACGTAACCCATACGTATCATTGCCAGCTTTGGTGAATTCATATACCATTGATCCGTATAAATTACGTAACTTAGCGAGGCGCCCATGGCCACACTGACTCGTCCCTATGAACGCATTGATTTGCGCACTTCCCCCGAGATCAAAGAATTGATTGTGCGTGCAGCAGCGACCGCTGGTCTTTCGCTTAGCGCCTTTCTGATTGCTTCAGCGCAAGAGAGAGCAAAAGAACTACTGGCCGAGAACGAGTCGCTTACGCTGTCGCCACGAGACTGGGATGCTTTTTTTTCGGCACTGGATAACGCTGACAAGCCACGGCCCAAACTGGAAGCTGCCGCTGCTGAATATCTGGCGTGGCGTCACCGCCCTGATCGTCTGTGATTACGTTTGATGGCGAGGTTGCGCAACTGGCTGCTACACATGATCGGCGCAATTTCTCTTGCGGTGAGGTTGTCCTTGACGATTATTTGCGCCGTTTAGCCCGACAGCATGCCGAATCAAAAATCAGTCGGACCTATGTTGTGGCGAAGGGCGAACGGATTTTGGGTTACTACAGCCTGGCCATGTCCGCTATTCGCAAGGAGCAACTGCCTGAGCAATATCAAAAGCGTTTTCCTAACTATCCAATACCTGTTGCACGTTTAGTTCGTTTGAGTGTCGACCAGCGAGAGCAGGGTAAAGGACTGGGCAAATTACTTCTGATGGATGCGCTTTATCGGTGCCATCGCCTCTCGGACGAAATTGGCTCGGTGGGTGTTGTCGTTGATGCGAAGCATGAGCGTGCGCAGAGTTTTTATCGGCAGTTCAACTTTGAAGGATTTCCGGATACCCCGATGACTTTGTGGTTGCCAATTACGGCTATTGCGAAGTTGTTCGAGACGTGAGACAGAAATTAAAGCCATCGTGATCGGCATCATGCCGCAGGAAAAGATTCGGGAGCGGGTCTTGTCGATTGCTCGCGGAGACCACAAGCCAAAGTCGGGCGAACCGAAAATCGGGTTTACCTCAATGCGATCTCTTGTCGAAGTCTTGAGCGATGAGAATCGCGCGTTGCTTCAGGTGATCAAGGAGACGAGGCCGGAATCCATCACATCCCTGGCCGACGCGACCGGTCGCAAGCCAGGCAATTTATCGCGCACCCTCAAAACCATGTCGAATTGCCTTCTTCGATCAGCCGGAGCATGAACTCAGCAAGCGCCAGATGCAGGATGCCTGTGAGTCAAAAGCAGAAAACTTCAAGCCCAATCAGGCGCTCAAGCGGATTCCGTAGGTTGCAGCGATGGTTCATTACCTGCAGGTGGCAAGGCTGTACCGGCTCGACATCCCTCTTGCCGATGTCGGCCTGGATCTGTAGCCGGTTTTGCATCCAAAGGCGCGAAATGGCATGCTATGCCAACACTCCTTGAAACGAGGCCAGCCATGCCAACCCGCAATGTCGTCCTTACCGAGCATCAGGCATCCTTTGTCGAGCAGCTTGTATCTTCCGGTCGTTACCAGAACGCCAGTGAAGTCCTGCGCGAGGGACTGCGCATGATCGAGCGCCGCGAGGCCGAAGATTCAACGCGCCTGGCCGCCCTGCAGGAGGCTGCCCGCGTCGGCATCAACGACATCGAGGCCGGACGGTTCCAGACCTTCACGACTCCTTATGCGCTCGGCCAGCACCTGACCGGACTTGCCGCTGACGCCATAGGCTGAGCGTGACGCGCCGCTGAACCATACGTCTTGCCGAGGCGGCCGGACAGGACTACCAGGCCATACTGCGCTGGACCGTCGAACACTTTGGCCGCGCCCAAGCCAGAACCTATGCCAAAACCCTGAGCAGTGCCTTGCAAGATTTTTCGCAGGGCCCTTCCTTGACCGGTGTTCGACTGCGCGAGGAAATCGGTCCGGGCATCCATACCCTGCACGTCGCCCGCCACGGGCGCAAGGGACGACACTTCGTCGTCTTCCAGATTGCACCAGCACCTGACACTTCGGTGATCGAAGTACTCCGGCTGCTTCACGACAGCATGGATCTGCCGCGCCATGTGCCGGCAGCCAACGAGTCCGACCCTCCAGCCGACCCGCAACACTAGCGGTCGCGCTGTCGTTTCCTCATTAGCCTTGCACGTACCGACCATTTGCGTCGGTAGGCGCGACAGTGGTATGAGCGCTATGAGCTTGAACGATTGCCGGACTTGCCTTTGACCTTATGGATCCCAACAGACGCGATCAGGAAACTGTGAGCAGAACCTGGAGCATGGATAAAAATGATGGTTTCGAATTGAACCGAGCTTCTAAGTCTAGACAGTTTGTGTTGGCATACCTTCTACCCCGCAAAATACTTTTATTTTCTACTGCCCCGAGAAAGCCCCGAATGTCCCTAACGGTCATGGCGACTTGTCCACCCCTGATGATGAAACTCGTCATACCGGCGAAAGCCGGTATCCAGATCGGTCACCGCACGACACCGGCTTCGCCCGCCGCGAAGCGGAATCCCGGATGTGTCGAGACCGCCGGTGTGACGAGGATGGGAGAAGGCAATGTTTCACGAATTTGTTCCACGTTTCACGTTAATCGGACTTGGCTGTTTGGCCCGAATTGGCCCCGATTAGATCGCTTTGCACCTGCGAGATTGATAATCGGCCTACCGATAACCAACTACAAGAAGC
>CAJBIL010000111.1 GCA_903953145.1 uncultured beta proteobacterium | reverse complement strand
CTGCATTGCACGGATTGAATATTGGCTGGCCGTCTTTGGCGCCGCCCGGGACCTTGCCGAGCGTTGCCATGCCACGGTGATGGCGCGGCATACCTATGCCCATCGCGCGGCCACCTTGCACCAGGCGCTGCTTTCTTGGCACGAAGGCAGGCGGGGGCGCCTGGCATGACATCGCCGCTGCTCTCGCTTGTGGTGCCGGTTTATAACGTCGCGCCCTACCTGCCGCGCTGTCTGGAAAGCCTTGCCGCGCTGACGCCGCCGGCCGACGAGATCATCGTGGTCGACGACGGCTCGACCGACGACTGCCCGCGCATCCTGGCCGAATTTGCACCGCGCCTGCCGCAGATGCGAGTGATACGGCAAGTCAATGGAGGGCTGTCCGCGGCACGCAACACCGGACTCGATGCGGCGCGCGGCAAGTACCTGGCCTTTGTCGATTCCGATGACTTTGTCGCGCCCGACGCCTATTCCGAAGCACTGCAACTGGCGGATGACGGGCAACTCGACATGGTGCTGCTGAACGCCAATTACCATTTCGAAGGTCGCCAGGCTGACTATGCGATCTACGCCGACACGAATCCAACGGGCATCATCCGTGGCCGGGAATGGCTGCGCCAGAGGCTACGTGCCGGCCGGTTCCTGCACATGGTCTGGATGCACCTTTATCGCCGCGACTTTATCGAGATCAATGGCTTCCGTTTCATTCCGCGCCTGATCCACGAGGACGTGCTCTGGACCACCAAGGCCCTGCTGGTGGCGGAGCGCGTGCGCTATACAGGACGAATCGCCGTCCATTACCGCATTCCGCAACGGAACTTCAGCGCTGAGGCGGGACAACGCCGGCTGCAGGCGATTGTCGACAGCAGCGTAATAAATGCCAGGGGGCTGGAAGCTCTGGTGGAGCCTTTGGAAGACGATCCGGAACTGCAAGAGTTGCTGATTGCCCAAATGGTCGACGGTGCGCTCGGAATATTCCACAAGCTGAAAAAAATGCCTGACCCTGCGGCGGCAAGCGCTACCCTGCATCGCCTTCGCACCGGAGGATTTCTTGGCCTGCTGTGGAGCCACGCAGGGAATGCGGCGCAGCGACGCCGCATCGCCCGCTATTGGCTGCGGTCTTGGTTGGCCGGGATTGGCAAATGAGCGCAGCGGCGGGAGCAATGTCACGGTTCTGGCAGGCATGGCTAGCGGCAATCATTTTTGTTTTTCCAATTCCTCACACCGTGGCCCTGCGCAACCTGCTTTTGCTGGCAGGGCTGATCGCGCTGCTGTGGGGCTGCCGCAAGTCTCTTCCGAAACTACCGTCATGGCTTAAACATGCCGCATGGTGGCTGATTGCACTCACGGCCTGGATCGCTTTCCACTCGGTTGTTGTGGCGCCGGCGCCGATGCTTGCGCTCGAACAGTTCCGCGCCAATTGGGTGATGCCGCTCCTGTTCGGCGTCCTCGCGACTTGGGCCACAACACAGTTGCCACGGGAGCGTGCAACACAGGCATTGGTTTTCGCACTAACTGCGCACCTGCTATGGCTGCTGGTATGGCAGTTTGTTTTGTG
>CAJBIL010000110.1 GCA_903953145.1 uncultured beta proteobacterium | reverse complement strand
TATGTGCTTGAAGTGAATCCGCGTGCGTCGCGCACCGTGCCTTTTGTGTCCAAGGCCACCGGGCTGCAACTGGCGAAAATCGCTGCGCGCTGTATGGCCGGTCAGTCGCTGGCCAGCCAGGGCGTGACCCGCGAAATCATTCCGCCGTATTTTTCGGTCAAGGAAGCAGTCTTCCCGTTCGCCAAGTTCCCCGGTGTCGATACCATTCTCGGGCCGGAGATGAAGTCCACCGGCGAGGTGATGGGTGTGGGCGTGACATTTGCCGAGGCTTTCATCAAGAGCCAGATGGCGGCCAGCGTCAAACTGCCGACCTCGGGCAAGGTTTTTATCAGCGTTAAACATTCTGACAAGGCCAAGGCGGTAGATATCGCGCGTGATCTGCACGAATCCGGATTCACTATCCTCGCTACGCGTGGTACGGCGGTGGCGATTGAAGTTGCCGGTATACCGGTAACGCCGGTCAATAAGGTCACCGAGGGGCGTCCACACATCGTTGATATGATCAAAAACAAGGAAATTGTTCTGATCATCAACACGGTGGACGAGCGGCGTCAGGCGATCAATGATTCGCGTTCGATTCGTACTTCCGGGCTTGCTGCGCGGGTGACCAGTTATACGACAATCTGGGGTGCTGAGGCTGCCGCCGTGGGTATCAAGAATCGGGGTGAACTGGTGGTTTATCCGATTCAGGAACTTCACAAGCAGCTTGCTTGATTAATCCATGAACCGCCGGGGACGCCTGTTTTCAGGCACCGGCGGTTTTGCTTTGGTAGCGAACGAAATGAGTAAAGTCCATGAGCAAAGTACCTCTGACCGTTAAGGGCGCCGAGCGACTCCGCGCCGAATTACATCAACTGAAAGCAGTTGAGCGCCCCTCGGTGATCGCGGCGATTGCGGAAGCGCGTTCGCATGGTGACCTTTCCGAGAATGCCGAATACGATGCCGCCAAGGAGCGCCAGGGCTTTGTCGAGGGCCGTATCCAGGAGGTCGAGGGTAAACTGTCGCACGCTCAGATCATTGACCCAAAATTGCTCGATGCGGATGGGCGCTGTGTTTTTGGCGCGACGCTTGATCTTGAGGATCAGGATTCCGGCGCGCAGGTGTGTTATCAGATCGTCGGCGAAGATGAAGCCGATATCAAAGGGGGCAAAATCTCAATCAACTCACCGATTGCCCGTGCGCTGATCGGTAAGTTCGCCGGCGATATCGCCCAGGTGCAGGCACCGGGCGGGTTGCGCGAATACGAAGTGCTTGATGTTCGCTACGAATAAACCCTTTTAACGCCTCAACCACCCACCGTGCGACCTTTTGCCGATGCGCTTTATGCTGTAACACTCACCCTCTGGGTCGGTGGTCTTTGGGCGATTGGTTATCTTGTTGCGCCAACGCTTTTTGCCACGCTGGTTGATCGGCAATTAGCCGGTATGCTTGCCGGCAAGTTATTTGTACTGATTGGCTGGGTCGGCGTTGTCTGTGCCAGCTATCTTTTAGTTTTTATGCTGTCTCGACTTGGCCGTGCTGCTTTGAAGCGAGGCATTTTCTGGCTCGTTTTCTTGATGTTGCTGATGACTGTTATCAGCCTGTTCGGTATTCAGCCACTACTCGCCCAGATGAAGGCGGAGGCTTTGCCGCGCGAGGTAATGGAGAGCGTTCTGCGTGACCGCTTTGCTACCTGGCACGGTATTTCCAGCATTCTTTACCTGATGCAGAGCCTGATTGGTTTATTCGCGGTTGTGTTTGCCAGTCGTGGCATAAAGTAAGCGTCTGGCACCAATGTTCGCTGTTTTTAAGATCAGCTCCGCGAGCCGCCCTGAAAACTACGTTTGGTGCGGCGGGGTTCGGTACGCGTACGGTGTTTTTTGACGGATTGGCCATCGAGAGATGGGCGCCAGATCACCAGTAATTTGCCAATATGTTGTACAGCAGCGGCTTCGAGTTTTTCGCAAATTGTGGCAAGAAACTGCTCGCGAACCGCTCTGTCGTCGTTAAATACACGGATTTTGATCAATTCGTGGCTAACCAAGCTGGCGCCGATTTCATTCAAGACAGATTCAGACAAACCATTCTGGCTAATTGAAACAACAGGGTTCAGGGCGTGGGCACGGGCGCGCAAAGCGCGGCGCTCATCGGCGGTAAGATTAAGCATGAATTAAACCTTTTCTAAAGCATACATTTTACCGAAATTCAGGCCATGAAACGAACCAGAACGAGTAATGCGTGGCTTCGCGAGCACGTCAATGATCCTTTTGTGCAGCGGGCCAAGGCGGAGGGCTATCGTTCGCGGGCTTCTTTCAAGCTGATGGAGATTGACGACAAGGACAAATTAATCCGCCCGGGTGAAGCCGTGGTAGACCTTGGTGCTACTCCCGGCGGTTGGTCGCAGGTTGTTGCCAAGCGGATGAATGGCACCGGGCGGGTGATTGCGCTCGATTTGCTTGAGATGGAGCCATTGCACGGTGTTAGCTTTATTCAGGGCGATTTCCGGGAGGAGAGCGTTCTTCTTCGTCTTGAGGCTTTGCTTGCCGGCGAGAAGGTTGCTCTTGTGCTTTCTGATATGGCCCCCAATATGTCTGGTATCTCCGTTTCCGATCAGGCGCGGATCATGAACCTGGCAGAGCTGGGGCTGGATTTTTCTCGCCACTGGTTGAAACCTGATGGGGCTTTTTTGGTCAAAGTCTTTCAGGGGCATGGTTTCAGCGATTTTATGCAGGAAATGAAAAACACCTTCAAGAAAGTTTCTTCACGCAAGCCGGATTCTTCGAGAGATAGAAGCCCTGAAGTGTATCTGCTGGGCAAGGGTCTTAAATGCTGATTTTTTAGGCGCTGGGCTGTAAGCCAAGAATAAGTTTAGAATTACAGATTGCAATAGATTTACGCAACATCGGGAAACTACCGGGTTCGCAACAACAAAGAGGTACAACATTGAATAATATGTTCAAAAATCTGGCGATTTGGCTGGTTATTGGTCTGGTTCTGATGACAGTCTTTAATCAGTTCAATAGCCGTCAGCTCCCCCAGTCTGCGATGGAGTATTCACAATTCATCGACGAGGTGAAAGAGGGGCATATTGCCAAGGTTGTGATTGAAGGGCGCGTGCTCAAGGCGACCACCGGCGAGGGTAAAAAAATCACCTCCTATGCGCCGCCTGATTTGTGGATGGTGTCTGATCTGCTCAAATACGGCGTCAAGATCGAAGCCAAACCCGAGGAAGAACAATCCTTCCTGATGAGCCTCTTTGTCAGTTGGTTCCCGATGCTGTTGCTGATCGGCGTCTGGGTGTTCTTTATGCGTCAGATGCAGGGCGGCGGTCGTGGCGGTGCCTTCTCGTTCGG
>CAJBIL010000109.1 GCA_903953145.1 uncultured beta proteobacterium | reverse complement strand
CGGTGCGCCCAGCCGCAGAGGGTGACTTCCTGGCCGATGGTTTGTGAATTGAGTTGTCCGCAGTAATGAGTTCGCATGCTGGTTCCGGGGTTACGTTTCAAATAGTTAAACAGGGTTAGCCGCACGGCTCGCAGCGCGTTGTTTCGGTGGTGGCGCAACGACACCCATCGAGATGATGTACTTGAGCGCTTCGTCGACACTCATATCGAGTTCGACGACGTCATTTTTTGGCAGCATCAGGAAAAAGCCGGAGGTTGGATTCGGCGTGGTCGGCACATAAACGCTGACGTAATCGCCAACGAGGTGATTGACCACGTCGCCGCCTGGTTGGCCGGTCATGAAGGCAATCGTCCATACACCCTCACGCGGATACTGAATCAGCAATGCCTTGCGAAAGGCCTGGCCGCTCGACGAAAAAAGCGTATCGGAAACCTGCTTTACGCTGTTGTAAACCGAGTTTACGACCGGGATGCGTGCCAGCAGGCGCTCCCACCAGATCACCAGCTTCTGGCCGATAAAGTTGGCGGTGACCAGCCCGGTCACGAGAATAATCGCCAGGGTCAGGATGACGCCAAAGCCGGGGAAGTTGAAACCGAACAAGGTCTGCGGATGAATCGCCTCGGGCAGCAGCCGCAAGGACTGATCCATCGTGCTGACGATCAGTGAAAGCACCCAGGCGGTGATCGCCAGAGGCACCCAGATCAGCAGGCCGGTCAGGAAATAGCGTTTGATCAGCTGCCCGCGCATGCGCCTGCGCTCGCACAGGTTCCGGTGCCGCCGGCACAGGGCGGTGTGCTATCGGCAGCCTTGGGCTTGTCTACCGCCGGTGCTGAGGTCGATGCACTGCCGCCTTTGAAGTCGGTGGCGTACCAGCCGCTCCCCTTGAGCTGGAAGCCGGCAGCGGTGAGCTGCTTGACGTAGGCGGCAGCGCCGCACTCGGGGCAGGTGCTTAACACCGGGTCGCTCAGTTTTTGCAGGTGATCCTTCTGAAAACCGCAGGAATCGCAGCGATAGGCATAGATCGGCATGGCAAACCTCAATAGAGCGCTCGAAAGGCGCAAATTATACTCGAACGAGTCGCCCTTTCGCGGGCCTCGTTAGCAGTCAGGTTGGGGTAAAAGCCTTATTTTCAAGCGTCTACATCAGACGAAGATAGGCCTGCGTCAGATCCTTGCCCCAGAAGAGGGCGATCAGGCCGGCTGCGGCCAGATAGGGGCCAAATGGAATCGGCACATTGCGCCCCTGTTTGGCCACGACGATCAGCGCAATACCAACCACTGCGCCAACCAGCGAGGAGAGCAGAATGACCAGCGGCAACATCTGCCAGCCCAGCCAGGCGCCGAGCGCCGCGAGCAGTTTGAAATCGCCGTAACCCATACCTTCCTTGCCAGTGGTCAGCTTGAAGCCCCAATAGACCGACCACAGCGCAAGATAGCCGCCAATGGCGCCGATTACCGCCGATTGCAGGTCAACAAAAGCCCCCGAAAGGTTGAAAAACAGCCCCAGCCAAAGTAGTGGCAGGGTGATGGCGTCGGGTAGCAGCTG
>CAJBIL010000108.1 GCA_903953145.1 uncultured beta proteobacterium | reverse complement strand
TCGGTCATGCGCGCGAGTAGCGGATTTTCGACTTCCGGCGCGCTGCAAGACATCAGTCGCCACGCAGCCGCTTCACGCGCGGCATCACGGCTGAACACCCCACTATCCTGCTTGCCGGTGCCGGGCGCTTCCTCACCCATTTTCTGCAACGTTTCCTGACCCGCCTTGCGCGCTTCGCGTTCCTCCTTGAAGCGCGCAAAAATCTGCTCCAGCGGTTGATTGAAGTGCGTCAGTTCAGCAGGAATGCGCGCCGGTTGCTCGCTGGCCTGATGCGCAGCGTCGATGGATTGCACCGCCCAAGGTTTTGCGCCGCCCGCCTGCGCCATCTCGGCCACCAACGCCGCCGTAGGCCCGTAACCCAGACGCGAACTGGCACGCCAGAGCGCGTCAGTCGGTGCGCTGGTCGATGCGCTGCTCTGCGCATAGACCTGAAAAGCAAGCATGCCTAAGAACAGAAATCCCGTGCGCTGGATTGACCACATATTTGACAACCTATCTCCCAAGCCCGACATGACGGCGCTGACGGAGACAGCATAACGAGTCGTGCTGCTTGGCAAGGTAAGCAATTGTGAGGGTATGTAAGCAATGCTTTCAGAGGTGCCTCAACAATCCCCCGCCGACGGTGGACTATAATTCTTACCAAAATGGTATTACTTTTGCAACTAACTCAACGCAGAGGCTATGGAAAAATAGTAGCGAGCGCGCAGTAATTTTTCCACAACCTCGCACATGGAGAGCAGCATGCGACTGACTAGTAAAGGCCAGGTAACCATCCCTCAACATATCCGCCACCAGGCGGGGCTTGCGCCGGGCTGCAATGTTGAATTTCACTTCGATAATGGACGTGTCTGGCTATCCCGTAAAAATGAAAGCCCGGAGGATCGCCGCGAGCGTATCCGTGACGGCATTCGCGCCGTCACAGGCAGCGCCAGTGCGCATCTGGCACTTTCCACCGATGACATCATGGCCATGACGCGCGAAGAGTAAGACATGTTTCTCGTCGATAGCAATGTGCTGCTTGATATCGTCAAGCAACAGGAACCCTTTGCCGCTGGTTCATCGCAAGCCCTGGAAGATGCCCTCATGCTTGGCGCGGTACAGATCAATCCAGTGATCTACGCCGAAGTATCCATTGCCTATGCCACCGCCGCAGAACTGGATCGCGTGCTGACACGCCTGGGCATTGGCCGCCACGATCTGGCGTGGGAAGGTGCCCATCTGGCCGGACAAGCGTTTCTGCGCTACCGTCGCCAGGGCGGCATCAAGACCGCGCCGTTGCCGGACTTTTATATTGGTGCCGATGCCATGGTTTCTGGCTTGACGCTAATCACCCGCGACGCCCGCCGTTACCAAACCTATTTCCCCCAACTGAAACTGATCGTACCCGACGGCGTAGCGCCGTAAGCGCTCCTTCCCGACCCAACTTCGACGGCTCGCTACGGCGTTATTCTCTACTCTAAATTCTGCACCTGCTCCCGCATCTGCTCGATCAGCAATTTCAGTTCAAGCGCAATCGCGGTCACTTCAGTTGATACCGATTTTGAGGCCAGTGTATTAGCCTCACGATTCAGTTCCTGCATCAGAAAATCCAGCCGCTTGCCGACCGCGCCGCCTTTTTGCAGCACGCGCTCGACTTCGTCGAAATGCGTTACCAGACGTGCGATCTCTTCGGCAACGTCAATTTTCGCAGCGAATACGCCCACCTCCTGCCGGATGCGATCTTCATCAAGATTGGCAACGGCCTCGCGCAATTTTGCGGCCATGCGTTCGCGGTAAGCG
>CAJBIL010000107.1 GCA_903953145.1 uncultured beta proteobacterium | reverse complement strand
TGTTCGGCGAGATATTGCTGCACGCCGTCGGCGAAGCACCAGTGCGTTGTTTCACCGTCTTCAATCGTCAGCGAAACCTGTAGTCCGGGGAGCAACACCGCCTTGCTGCGCAACAAGCGTTCGAGCTGCGCGACGGGGATCGTCGGCGAGTCGAAGAAGCTCACATCAGGCCAGGCGCGAACCCGCGTGCCGGTTGCTTTTTTCGGCGCATCACCGAGCCGGTTCAGCGGCTCGATCACCTGGCCACCCGAGAAAACAATCTGGTGGCGTGCGCCGTCACGCACGACTTCAACCTCAAGCCGAGTCGACAGCGCGTTCGTCACCGAAACGCCAACACCGTGCAAGCCGCCCGAAAATCGGTAAGCCGATGCGCCGTCGCCCTTGTTGAACTTACCGCCGGCGTGCAACTGGGTAAATACCACCTCGACTGTCGGTACGCCTTCAACGGGATGAATCTCGACCGGTATCCCGCGCCCGTCATCCTGAATCGACACCGATCCATCGCGATGCATGGTGACCGCAATGCGCTTGCAGTAACCACCGAGCGCCTCGTCGGCGGCGTTGTCGATCGCCTCCTGAATAATGTGCAGCGGGCAATCTGTACGCGTGTACATGCCCGGACGGTGACGAACGGGCTCCAGCCCTTTAAGGACGGAAATGGATTCTGCGGTGTAACTCATCGTGCTGATTTCTCCAGCGGGCGTGTTTCCGGGGCGTTGGCGGCTTGATCAAAGCATCGTAGCCTGGATCCACTGTTTGATCCTTCGATGCCACCTATCTCGACGGTTTTCAATTTGTTCACGAGGAGAAGTTTGGCGCGATCAGTTTTACGTCGGCGAAATAGGAACTGTAGCGGCGAGTATCGCGGGTCAGCAGCGGATGGCGTGACACGGCCGCGTGCGCGCCGATAAAGAAGTCAGCCAGGACGTTGTTTTTGGTGCCCCCCTGCCGGCGGTAACGCACAAAGGCCTTGCCGGCCAGGAACAGCGCTGTGCGCGGCAACTCAATCATTGCCAGACCAAGCTCGTCGATAGTTTTGTCCAGTGCCTCGACGGTCGAGAACGTCAGCGACAACTCGGAATAAATAATCGGATTGATCGCCAGCCGGTGAACTTTTGATTGCGCACGTAGTTGGCCAATCGACCAGTCCGCCCATTCCGGATCGTTCTCCAGAACATCGACCAGTACATTGGTGTCGACCAGTAGCACTGGTGACACGTCAGCCTTCGCCACGCAGCAGTGTCATCAGGTCGTCAGTTCGCCATTTGACATCGGCCTTGCCACGGGCGGATTCAAAACGGTCTGGCTTACTGCTCGGCCGCGCGCCTAGTTTTTGGATCACCAGTTCGCCTTCGCGATTAACCACAAAATCTACCGAGCAGCCGGGTGACAGATTGAGCGCATCACGAATCTGCTTGGGGATGGTGACCTGACCCTTGCTGGTAAGTGTTGTCGACATGGCGTGAATCCTTTTGTATTACGGAGAAATTTATTGTAATACCTGAAGCAAAGGCATGCAATCAGCAGCGCATCCATTTATCTTCGACCGCATTTTGCGCTACAAAAGTTACAAAACAGCAGGCGAAAAAAAAGCTTGCCGTCAGACAAGCTTTTTTGCTCCGGTCGTGCAAGCAACGGCAAATTACTTCTTTTTGCCTTTGGTCTTGGCAGCGGCAACAGAGGCTTTGAAGGTGGCGCCGGCCGAGAATTTCGGCACGGTGGTTGCAGCGATCTTGATTTTCTCACCGGTCTTCGGGTTTTTGCCTTCGCGGGCAGCACGGTCAGCGGCCTTGAAAGAGCCAAAACCAACCAGCGAAACACCGTCGCCCTTGGCAACTGCTTCAACGATGGTTTCGATCACGGCGTCGAGTGCTTTGCCGGCGGCGGCTTTCGAGAGTTCGGTACGCGTGGCGATGGCGTCAATCATTTCGGATTTGTTCATGGTATCTCCTGTGGTTGTTAAAAGTATTGCCCCGCCGCGATTCTTGCACTTCACGGGCTTGGAGGGAAGGGGGGGAAGCATCGAAAATGCTCATAAGATAGCG
>CAJBIL010000106.1 GCA_903953145.1 uncultured beta proteobacterium | reverse complement strand
GTTTGAGTTGCAACGACTTCATGGCAACTTCAGTCACCTTGCTGCTATGCCGTTCGGCCTGTAACGCAACAAAGGCATCCACCACCTGCGGATCGTAACGCTTGCCACGGTTACTGATCAAAAAGGCCATCGCTTCTTCCGGCTTCAAGGGGCGCTGCACCAGCGTGCCCGCCTGCAAGGCATCGTAGTCGTTCGCCACCGTGAGCAGCCGGCTACCGAGCGGAATGGCCACGCCAACCAGTTGATCCGGGAAGCCGCTACCGTCAAAGCACTCGTGGTGATGACGCACCAACGTTGCCGCATCGCGCAGGCGCTCGATCGACATCAGGATGTTCTGGCCGATCACCGGATGCTTCATGACCAGCGCACGATGCTCCTGCGTCAGCGAGGTAAATGGTCTGGCGAGCAGTTCATCCGACAAACCGAGTTTGCCGATATCGTGCAACAGGGACGCAAACAACACATTCTGCACCTCTGTTTCGTTCAGCCCGAAACGTTGCGCCAGCCCGCGCGCATTATCCGCCACGCGCCGGCCATGCCCGGCCAACTGGCTGCCCACCTGACCGCTACGCAGTTCAACCAGGCTGGCAAAAACCTGCACGGTGGTCAGAAACGCCTTTTTAAGCTCGCCGTGCGACTGCTCGACAAAAGACAAGGCCTGACTCAACTCGGCGGTACGCGCGGCAACCTTTTGCTCGAGACTGGTATTCAGCGTTTTCAGCTCCTCGTTCTGGCGCTGCGTCAGCTCGGTCAGACGACGGTTTTCGGCCTCAAGCTGGCGGCGCGCCAGCGCCTCGCGCACAACGATCACGATTTCATTGTCATCCCACGGCTTCGAGATATAGCGATAAATCTCGCCCTCGTTGATCGCCGCGACCGTCGAGGTAATGTCAGCGTAGCCGGTCAGCAAAATGCGCATGATGTCGGGCCAGCGACCACGTACCGCCTTGAGGAAGGTCGCCCCGTCCATCACCGGCATACGCATATCGGAGATCACCAGATCGACGGATTCCTTGCCGAGAATCTCAAGCCCGGCCTCACCACTCTCGGCAATCAGAATCCGGTAACCATGCGGCCGGAAAAGCCGCCGCAAAGCCGACAGAATACCCGGCTCGTCATCGACGAACAGCAGGGTGAATGGCGCGGGTGTTTCAGGTAAATCATTCATATCGTCTATTCCGGAGAAAACTTTTCAACTACAACGTTTTGCTAAAACTTAAGCGAAAGCCGCCACACCTGATGATGCAATTTTTTTGCGGGCAGGTCGCGGCCCGAGTCAGGATGAATCCTGACCTACGAACGATCCGTCCACTTATTTCACGTCAAATCTAAACACCTCGCCGGGTAGGTCGGGGTTCACCCCGACATTGTCAGGATGAATCCTGACCTACGAACGACCTGCCCGGTTATTTCACGTTAAAAAACCGCTGTTCGCGGTGATTACTGTATTTTTCTGGGTTAATCGCTTTTTGCAATCGGCAAAACCACTCTGAACGTCGTGCCAACCCCGACCTGGCTTTCAACTTCGATCCGGCCATGATGGGCTTCAATAATGCTGTAGGAGAGCGAGAGTCCGAGGCCGGTGCCTTTGCCAACGGGCTTGGTCGTAAAAAACGGGTCAAAAATGCGGGAAATATTTTCGGGGGGGATACCCTTGCCGGTGTCGGAGACTTCGATCACCACTTCGTCTTCGCCCCTTCGGGCCGTACGCAGCGTGATTTCGCCTTTCTCGTCAATCGCCTGCCCGGCATTGACCAGCAGGTTCAAAAACACCTGATTGATCTGCGACAACAGACAATAAACCAGCGGCAGATCACCAAAATCACGGTTCACTGTGCATTTGTATTTGAGTTCATTCCAGACAATATTGAGCGTCGATTCGAGGCCCTGATTGAGATTGGCGTATTCCCAGTCTTGCGAGCCAACCCGCGAAAAAGTCTTCAGATCAAGCACAATGCGGCGCACCCGATCCAGGCCATCGCGCGACTCACTCACCAATTGGAAAATATCCTCATGGACAAAATCAAAATCGCGCTCCTTGCGAATCTCGTCCATGCGGATTCTGGCGATCTCGCGATTTTCCGGGCTGGCGCCATCATCCAGCGCCCGGTCATAGGATTCGATGATAAACATCAGATCACGCAGATAACCTTCCAGCGTGCCGAGATTGGAATGCACAAAGCCGATGGGATTATTCAGTTCATGGGCGATACCCGCCGCAAGTTGGCCGATGGACGCCATTTTCTCTGACTGCAACAGCTGGTTGTTCGCCTGTTCCAGCTTCTTGTTCAGCGCGCGCTGCTCGACCAGCGACTGGCTCTGCCCCTGCTCGGCCAGCTTGCGCCCGGTAATATCCGAAAGCACGCCATCGTAAAACTCGACCTCGCCATTGGGCTTGCGTAAAACAATGGTTTCATCGGCCACCCAGCGAATCTGCCCGGCCTGCGTAACAATCCGGTATTCCTGATGATACGGGCTGCGTCCGGCGGCGGTGTGGTCGGTAACTTCCTGCGCCACCCAGGCCAGATCATCCGGATGCACCATCTCGGCAAAAGATGGTTTGCCATCACGCAATGCTTCAGGTTCGTAGCCCCATTGCCTTACGTTTTCAGAGACAAAATCAACCGGCCAGCCTGGCTCGGCACGCCAGCGGAAGCAAACAACAGAACTGGCGTTGACCACGCGACTGGCCACCTGAAGCGCCAGATCAGACTTGCGCTTGCTGATCAGCCGCCAGATATAGTTGGCGATCAACTGCACCGAATCAATATCGAGCTGGGTGTAATCATCGGGCTTATTCCCCACCCCGGCCATCAACCGTACCTTGCCGTCCTCGATCACCGGCACACTCATCAAGCGCGTTAGCGCCGAGTGGCCTTGCGGCAGACCGCGCTTGTTCTCGGCGGTTGCGTAGTCGTTATAGACGACTGCTTTCTGCTGGCGTGCCGCCTCGGCCCAGATGCCGGCCTGACTGATCGGATAATGCCGGTCGAACACCGCCGTGCAGTAGTGCGCCAGCGTACTGCTCGACCAGGTAACGAGTTCGATCGTTTCCTGATCGTCATTGACCAGATGAATAAAGGCAATCTGGCTGCCTGTCAGCATTTCAGCCTGTTCCATGGCGTACTGCATCAATGCACGATCGTCGAGCTCTTCCACCTTTTGCGGCAGTTCGAGCAGGATTTCGGCACGTTGCGAAATGTGCTGCAAAATCAGCTCGTTTTCATGCTGTTCAGTCACATTCGTGGCCACGCCGTCCCAGACGATCTCGCCGAGCGCCGTCCGGTGCGGGAAGGAGCGCAGTTGCATCCAGCCCCAACAGGCATTGGCAAGGCGAACGCGGATAATCAGCGAGAAATGGGTCAGATGCTCAGCACTACCGACCGTAGCTGCCTGCAATTTCGGTAAATCATCGACATGCGCTAACTGGAACAACGCCTCTGCCGAGTCGAGCACCGCTTGCTGCGAAATGCCATGCAGCCGAGTGACCCCGGAGCTGATATAGCAAAAAACCGGCGGACCTTGCGCATCAATCGACAATTGGTAAAGATAGCTTTCCGGCAGATTATCGGACAGTGAGCGCAACAAATCCTGCTGTTCAGCAAGGGCGCGGGTCGCCCGTTTGCGCTCGGTAATATCTTCGACAATAGCGACAAAGAAATCGATGCTGCGGTCCGGTTTGCGTACACACTCGACGGAGATATTGGCGTCGATTACTTGCCCGTCCTTGCGCAAAAACCGCTTCTCCATCGAATAGCCCTCGGTTTCGCCGCGCAGAATGCACTCGAAATTGGCGACATCTGCGGCCAGATCCTCCGGGAAGGTCACCTCACTCCAGGTTTTTTGCATCAGCTCATGCTCGGAATAACCGAGGAGGCGGCACAACGCGGCATTGACCGCCAACAAGCGCTTGTCCAGCGAGGTGGTGGCCATACCGACCATGGCATGATCAAAATAGGCTTTGAAACGGCTGTTATTCTGCGCCTCCCGCGCGGCAAGCTGCTGGAAGCGGACAATGCCCAGCGCAATAAACAGTAATAGCGCAATTACCGCCGAGCCCACTCTTGCCGGTGAATAATCGCTAGCCACCTCAAGCTCCGCCGCCGGCACGTGTGAAACAACGTACCAGTTGTAGCGCGATTCGCCGCCGGCCAATTCACGCGGCCCGAGGCGCAGGTTATCGAGCGGTGCCAAAACCGTCAGCGGATCAACCGCCACAAACGACCACAACCCGGATGCATCAATAAACTGGCCGCGCGCCTTGCCACTGATCTGCGGCCAGACCAGCGGGTGACGTACCGCCATCGAAAGCTCGGGGCGGTTCAACATGAAACCCCATTCATCCTGCGCGTTTGATGCACTCAGCCAGTAGCCATCGCTATTGACCAAAGAGACATGGTCTGCACCGTCGCCGACCCCACGCCGGAACTGGTTGATCAGGTCGCCGCCGAGATAATTCAGAATCACGATGCCCGCCTTGTCACCCTTAGGGCCGAGGATGGGTGTTGCAAAGCGCAGCATCGGTTTGAATGGCCGCTCGACCTGACCGCGTTCGCTATTCAGATCCAGCGGCGAGAGGAAAATTTCTCCGGCTGCCAGCTTCATCGTATCCGTGAAGTAATAGCGGTCACTCTTGTTTTGCAGGCGCTCAGCCGGCACCATCAGTGCCTGCCCATCGACCAGGTTAATCCGCAAACGCTCCTGACCGTCACGGTCGATGAATCGAACCTGATCATAGACCGGCTTGGCGAGCAGAAAATTGGTCAGATGTCTGGCCAGTGCGGCCTGCGCGGCATCGCTGGGTTGCGCGATGAAGTCCCAGAGCTGCTGATCACCGGCGAGCAGTTTGAGGTCACGAAAGTTTGCCAGAAGATTGCGATCCACAATGGTTGCACCACGGCCGACATGGAGCAATTCTCGCGTTTTCAGCCGCTCAACTTCCGTTTCGTGTTCGGTACTGACCACCAGCCAGGCCGCCCCTGAAAACAAGACGGCCAGTGGCAGAAAGAGCCGAAGAAACGCAAGAAGACGCGCGCTCATGATTGCTGCCGTAGCCCCTGTGCGACACGGAAAGCATCACGGATCTGCTCGCGTAGCTGGTCGTCGTTCCACGGTTTGGTCAGGAATTTATAGATCGCGCCCCGATTGATCGCGTCAGTCACCGAGTCAAGATCGGTATAGCCGGTGAGTACGATACGAATGGTGTCCGGGTACATCTGCTTGACCCGCGAGAGGAACTCGGTACCGGTCATTTCCGGCATCCGCTGGTCAGAAAGCACCACATGGACGTTGTGTTTGGCAAGCAGTAAAAATGCATCCGCCGGGCTGGTTGCCGTCAATATTTGATAGCCCTCACGCCGCAACAGACGTGACAGTGAGCTGAGAATATTCGGTTCATCATCGACCAGAAGTAGCGTGCGCTCTGCCTCAACGCTGTTCTCGGCCATCGGCAAGCGTTTCTCGCCTGACAGCAAAATCAGGAAATCCTCGGGCGCGACGGCACGACTGAACAGGAAGCCCTGAATCGCGTCGCAGCGCTTGCCGCGCAGAAAACTGGCTTGCGCCTCAGTCTCGACGCCTTCGGCCAGCACCGCGAGGTTAAGACTGCGGGCCATGACAATAGCGGCCGTAGCAATCGCTGCGTTAACCGGGTTTTCGGTGATGTCGCGCACGAAAGCCTGATCGATCTTCATCTTGTCGAACGGGAAGCGCGAAACGTAGGCCAACGAGGAGTAGCCCGTTCCGAAATCATCCAGCGAAAGTTTGACGCCAAGTTGCTTGAGCTGGCGGGTTATATCAATGGCTTCTTCGATGTCGTCGATGAAGGCGCTCTCTGTAATCTCCAGTTCCAGCGCGTTGGCCGGCAGCCCGCTGCGCTGCAGCGCATCCTTCACTACGGCAAGCAGATTGTGTTGCCGGAACTGGCGTGGCGACAGATTGACCGCGACGCGCAGCGGGGCAAAGCCTAAGTCAAGCCAGGTCTTGGTCTGGCCGCATGCCGAGCGCAGCACCCACTCGCCAATCGGGATAATCAGGCCGGTTTCTTCAGCAATCGGGATGAACTCAGCCGGGGAGATAGCGCCGAACTGCGCGCTGTTCCAGCGCAGCAAAGCCTCCATGCCGATCAAATTCCCCGTATCAAGGCTGACTTGCGGCTGATAGAAGACCTTTAGTTCATTTTTACGCAGGGCATCGCGCAGCGCATTCTCAATACTCAGGCGACGTGCGGCATCGGCATCCATTTGTGGCGAATAAAAGCGGAAGGTATTGCGCCCCGCGCCCTTGGCACGCAGCAATGCAGCATCGGCGGCCTTGAACAGCGATTCGCCCGTCTCACCGTCCTTGGGGAAAACACTGATCCCGATACTGGCGGTGATCACCAGCGATTGCCCGGCAACATCAAACGGCACCGAAATCGCCTCAAGCATGCGCTGTGCAAGCGCAATGGCATCGGATTCATGCCCGAGATTGGCCATCACGAAGCCGAATTCGTTACCCGAACGGCGGCCAACCGTATCGCCCTCGCGCACCTGCAATTGCAGGCGCCGGGCAACCTCGACCAGCATGTTGTCGCCAACCGGCGGGCCCAGCGTGTCGTTGATCATGCGGAAGCGATCAAGATCAAGCAGGATCAGCGCGGCATTGCGCCCGAAGCGGCGCGCCGTGGCAATCGCCTGCTCAAGCCGGTCGGCAAACAGATTGCGATTCGGCAACTCGGTCAGCGGGTCGTAGCTCGACAGGTGCTGGATGCGCTCAACGGTTTCCTTGCGCTCCGAAAGATCGCTCGACACGCCGACAAAATGCTGCACCTGGCCATTTGCATCGCTGACGGCCGAAATGCTCAACCATTCAGTGACCAGCGTGCCATCCTTGCGGCGATTGGTGATCTCGCCCTGCCAGCTACCGTAGCGGCCGATCTGCTCCCACATCGCCTGATAAAAACCGGCCGGGTGTATCCCGGATTTCAGCAGGCGGGGATTCTGCCCCATCGCCTCGGCTTGCGAAAAGCCGGTAACGCGCGAGAAAGC
>CAJBIL010000105.1 GCA_903953145.1 uncultured beta proteobacterium | reverse complement strand
TGGTCACTGCGTAGCGGTTGGCCAACGCCAACGCCGTTTTTGGTTGTTTTACCGATGGCCTGTGCGGCATCGGTCAGGATGCTGGACGGCATCACGCCCAGATCGCCGCTACGGATGGCAACATCCCCTGCGCTTAGTGACTGGCCAACTGCCAGCGGGCGGGTGCTGATCAGGTAAGTGCCTTGAATCATGACCTGAACCGGGACATAAATTGTCCAGGTCGAGGGCCCGAGGCAACGAATGCCGACCGTAGTTTTACCCCACAGACGGCTACCGCCCGGAAGAAAAGGCTCGTAGGCGCTACACGGGCTGAGTTGGGTGCGCGGGTCAAGCTGGCCAATGTTGTAAGTGACCTTGCCCGGCAAGCCCTGCGTTTGCGTACGCAGATAATGCTCGAGTGTCGTGCTTAAGGATTCCTGTGCCTGCAATCCTTGCGAGAGCAGAAAAATCAACGATGCGAGAAAGTTGCGGGTGATGTTGCAGATGAGCGGCTGGTTTGTCATGTCGCCATTTTGCCTGATGATTTTGAAAAAAAGCGATTAACCACAACGGATTCGACGAACCACGCGAAGCTTGCTTGAGGCGGTGCAACGAAAAGCGGGGGGGTGCGGCAATATTTGCCGACTTGCCGGCGGATATTTCGGGTTTTCTTGCGTCAATCGCCCTGTTCCCCAGCTTTTTGTAAATGGCACGAGTATTGCATAAAGGTCATCCGTAACCTTTGTCAATCGGAGTCATCGTGGTCAGCAAACTTGATAATGCACTAGCCTTCCAGCAGCAGGCACTTAGTCTGCGTGCTAATCGGCAGCAGGTGCTGGCGGCTAACATCGCGAATGCTGACACCCCGAATTACAAGGCGCGTGACTTCGATTTTTCGGCTGCGCTGAAGGATGCCGTAGCCGGCCGCAGCAGCGGTGATCTGCCGCTGACGACGACAGCCGGGCGCCATCTGCAAGGTGGTTCGGAAAACACCATGGCGCGCTTGATGTATCGCAAGGAAAACCAGTCCAGCGTGGATGGCAATACGGTCGATATGGATATCGAGCGTGCCCAGTTCGCAGAGAATGCAGTGCATTACGAAGCCAGTCTGTCGTTTCTAACGCATCAGTTCAAAACGATGCTGGCTGCGACGCAGAACTAAGGATTCATCATGAGTGTTTTCAACGTTTTTCATATTGCCGGCAGTGCATTGACCGCCCAGTCCATGCGGCTCAACGCGGTGGCCAGCAACCTGGCCAATGCCGATAGCGCGATCAGTGCCGACGGCCAGCCCTACCGCGCCAAACAGGTGGTTTTTGAAGCCAGCCCGGTGCAGGGGGGCGGTGCTTCGGCGCAGGGCGTGCGCGTCAAGCAGGTGGTTGAAGACGCCAGCCCGGGGCGCATGATCTATGACCCGCGCCACCCGGCGGCCGACGACAAGGGCTACGTCACGATGCCCAACGTTAGTGTGGTCGATGAAATGGTCAATATGATTTCGGCCTCGCGCTCCTATCAAACCAACGCCGATGTGATGAATACCGCCAAGCAGTTGCTGCTCAAAACGCTGACGCTTGGCCAGTAATTCGTAATTTTCAGGAGAAACTCATGGCAACCGTGCAATCGACGACTTCCTCAAGCGATCTCTTCGCTTCGATCAACGCCGCCAATACCAAAAGCAGCACCGCATCGACCGGGACTTCAACCACGCAGGAAGCGCAGGATCGCTTTCTCAAACTGCTGGTCACGCAGTTGAAGAACCAGGATCCGCTGAATCCGATGGACAACGCGCAGATGACGACGCAACTGGCGCAGATCAACACCGTCAGCGGTATCGAAAAGCTGAATACCACGCTCGGTACGCTGGTGGATTCTTTCAGCAGCAGCCAGGCCATGCAGTCGGCGGGGATGATTGGTAAGGATGTGCTGGTGGAAGGCTCGAAACTGGCGCTTGCCTCCGGTCAGGCTTTTGGCGGCGTCAAGCTGGCCGGGGCTGCCGATCAGGTCAGTCTCGATATCCTTGATGCAGGCGGCAAAATATTGCAGACACAGAAGTTGGGCGCGCGGGAGGCCGGCAACTTCAATTTTGTCTGGGACGGTAAAACCGATGCCGGCGCGCAAATGGCCGACGGCGGTAATTACAAATTCGCCGTAACTGCCACCCAAGGTGGCAAAAAAGTCGTCGCCGACCCGCTGCAGGTTGGCACAGTTTCTGCTCTTGTTAGATCAAACAGCGGATTCCTGCTTGATCTGGGTGCACTCGGTACCTTTGATTTCAAGAACGTGCAGCAGATCCTCTAATCGTTGTTCCGGCATTCAGAAATTCCTGAGAAGAACAGAAGGAGAACAAAATGGCATTCCAGCAAGGATTGAGCGGCCTCTACGCTGCGGCAAAGGCACTTGACGTCACCAGTAACAACGTTGCCAACTCGGCTACGGTCGGCTTCAAATCAGCGCAGGCGCACTTTGCTGACGTGTTTGCCGCCTCGCTCGGCGGCGGGGGTGGTTCGCAGGTCGGTATCGGTACCTCGGTCGGCGCCATTCAGCAGCAGTTCACGCAGGGCAATATCACGACGACCAACAACCCGCTGGATATTTCGATCAACGGCGGCGGCTTTTACCGCATGAGCAACAACGGCACCATTACCTATAGCCGCGCCGGCCAGTTCCATCTGGACAAAGACGGGTATGTGGTTGATGACCGGGCGCGCAAGCTGACCGGCTACCTTGCAGATACGGGCGGCACGATTGTTCAGGCCGCACCCGCCGAGCTGAAACTGAGCTCCGCCAATCAGGACCCGGTGGCCACGGGCAGCACCTCGGGTGGTGGCGTTAAGGCCAGCCTCAACTTTGATTCGCGCAGTACCGTGCCAAGTACGTCCAACGGCGCCGTACCGCCCGTACTGACGCCGATCCCGTTTTCGATCAATGCGCCGGCAAGCTACAACTTCTCAACGGCAACGGCGATCTACGATACCTTGGGTAATGCCCATACGATGACGATCTATGCCGTCAAAACAAGCAATACCGTTGCCACGGTCGCGAGTTCGGCTGCTGCAACCGCACAAGCAGCCCTCGATAGCACCGCCAAGACGGCGGCAGATACTGCAAAAACGGATGCTGATCTCGCGACCGCGTCCACCCTTGCTGCCAGCACGGCGGCAGGGGTAACCTCGGCGGCGGTAACCGCTGCCAGTACGCCTGCCGTGATTGCTGCTGCCGCTGCCGCCGCGCTGACTGCCGCGAATACCGCAGTCACGGTAGCGACAACAGCGAAAGCATCGACAGCTGCTGCGCTTGTAGCAGCAAATGCTGCCGGCAATACCACGAACATTGCCAACGCAACCACCGCAGACACAAATGCCGGGCTTGCCTTGACGGATGCGACGGCATTGCAAACAGCTGCGACAACAGCCAACGGCGCACCAACCGCACCGAATACCGCAGCGGCTGTGGCGGCGGGGACGCTGGCCGTCACCACGGCCACTACGGCAGCGACTTCGGCTACGACCAGCGCTACGACTGCCACCACCGTCGCCACGACATCGACCGCATTGGCGACTGCGCTTGCCTATAATCTGGCAAACCCTACGTTGTCGCAGTGGCTGATTTACTCCGCGATTGATGGCACGTCGATCGATAACGTCAACGGCGGCGTACCGATGTCGCTTGGTTTTAATACTTCCGGCCAGCTGACCGCCGCAGCACCGAGTGGTGGCTTTGATGTAAGCATCGATCTTAACAGTGTGATGACTGAAAATTCAAAGACGAACATTGCACTCAGTCCTCAAGCTTTCACGCTTGATTTCGCCAGCAGTACGCAGTTTGGTGCCGCTTTCGGTACCAACAGTTTGCAACAGGATGGCTACACCTCCGGGCGTTTGACGGGCGTCAATGTGGGCACCGACGGCGTGGTGCGTGGCAACTACAGCAACGGCCAGGCCAAGGATCTTGGGCAGGTCGTGCTGACCAGCTTTACCAATCCGAACGGGCTGACTTCGCTGGGTGGTAATCAGTGGGCAGAAACTTCGGCTTCCGGCGCGGCGCTGGTTGGTGCGCCAAATACCGGAACGCTGGGCGTCTTGCAGTCAGCTGCCGTTGAAGAGTCGAATACTGATCTGACGGCGGAGCTGGTCAATATGATCACCGAGCAGCGTAACTATCAGGCCAATGCGCAATCGATCAAGACGCAGGATCAGATTTTGCAAACGCTGGTCAATCTGCGTTAAGCGCTGTTTTGAGCTGAGCGTGGTGAGCCCCTTGTTTTCCAACCCTTTATTTTCGGCCACTGCCCTGCGGGGCGCACCGATAGGCGTTCTATCGGCACTATGCCTGAAGACTGGCGTATTCATTGGCTTTGCCGCAGGTGGCTTGCTAGAACGCCAGTTGGCGCGGGTT
>CAJBIL010000104.1 GCA_903953145.1 uncultured beta proteobacterium | reverse complement strand
ATGGCGCCGGACAAAGTAAAACGCGACAAGGCACGGCGCAGCAGGAAATACAAGGCAACGACAATGAGCGCGAGCAGCGCGATGCCGAACCAGCGATTCCAGGCCAGATCAGCGCCGGAAAGCACGTGAATAAAGCCGATGGTGAAATAGGGGAAAGTGCGTGTCGTCTGCGAAAACGGCACTTGGGCAAAGTCAAAAACTGTCAGATTGGTGATGATATTGTGGTCATCAAAGATGGCCGGATTATCAACAAAACCGCCATAAACAAAAGCAATCAGGCTGATACTCACCAGCAAAGCCAGTATCACAATCAAACGCCCCGAGCATCGCATGCCTCTGCCTCCAAACCTTAAAAGCAACAAAGCCCGCAGAGCGGGCTTTGTTGCTAGCTACTAGATAAATTATCTAGATTATCTCCACTTGGCGATTTCTGTTGCGCAAATGCCAGTACCGGTCGTGGTGATACCAAACGTCATGTTCGTTGCAGTAGAAGAAGCGGTAGGAGTCCAGGTAACGGTAGTTGCCGCCGGGCAAATGCCTGCCGTAAGCGTAGCAACAACAGCACCCGTTGCAGCAGTCAAAGCCCATGAAGCGACTTCGGTCGTAACGGTCGGGGTACCGCCCAAACCAAGACCACCGCTGTTGATTGCGCCAGTCCAGTTGTTAGCAGTAATCGCAGCCATCGAGCCGCTATTGTTTTGTGCATATTCAGCCATTGCCAACTTGAGCGGGGCGACAGCGGAAGCAACCTTCGCCAGCTTTGCACGGGTGATGTAATCCTGATACTGCGGAATTGCGATGGCAGCCAGAATACCGATAATGGCGACGACGATCATCAGTTCGATCAGGGTAAAACCTTTTTGTACGCTTTTCATGGTGTATCTCCTTGAGAGGGTATCAACGCCGACTGGCGCCTGGTTTAGTATTAGCAATCATGATGCCAGGTCAGAGAACTCAGTAATGGCAAGCGATTGCCCCACAAAAAGCACTCACAACATCAAAAAAGTGACAATCTTCGGCAATATTACAGCCTTAATTGTCAATCTCAGCCGCGAACGTCAATCTGCGCTTCAGCGCGGATGGTGAGGTTTAAGTCGCGGTCTTCGTCCACACAGATCAACAGATTTTCTTCCCCAGAAAATCGCTCACAAACCGGTAGCGAGCTTCCAGCACCAGCGCATGAATCCGACCAAGATCAATATTCATGTAGTCATGAACGATACGATTGCGGACACCGATTAGCGCGTTCCAGGTGGGCAAATCGTCAGCATCAATGAGACCCATACGGGCAAGCGTCGCAAAGGCATCGTAGGCGGAAACAGGAACAGGCTCCCCCTTGGCTTTCAGGCACTGCTTCGCTTTGCCGATGCTGTTTTCAATCAAAAGCTGTAGCGCGTGCAAGACACCGTTGCTTTCCAGCGCAGAGAGTGTTCTGCCACTTGCCAGCGTTTGACGTGCACCATCAAGCAAGGCCGTCTGTTCAGCTGCGATTCGCCCGGTTTCTGCCTGATAGAGATCAAGCCGCATGTTCTTTTTCCCAATAAAAATCTTCCAGCTCGCGCCAGGTACGGCGTAGAAAGCGCGCCCACGCCACACTTTCATCACCGGTGAGCGGCAGACCTTCCTCGACGACTGCTGCACGCATGGCAAGATTGGCGTTGGCGAGATCGATCAGGTCGATTTGTGCCTCGGCCACACCCAGTGCCTTGGCACATTCACGGTGAAGCATCTCCGTCTTTGCAACCCGTTCGAGCCAGGGCAGACCATCGCGCCAGTAAAGCGCAATGTCCCAGTCGCTGTCACTTCGCTCAGTACCCACTGCCCGACTACCGACGAGCACCGCGAACGCCAACTCACTCCTGGCGGACAATATCTGCTGCAGATTTTTTATGGTGGGTTGATGACTCATTCTTGAGGCCGGTCATT
>CAJBIL010000103.1 GCA_903953145.1 uncultured beta proteobacterium | reverse complement strand
GCCGCTATTCTGGCGAGCTTTCATCAGTGCGTCCCTTGGCGCTCTTTTCGCCATGCCCATTTCATTTCTCAAAAAATACCGGCTGCTCATCATTGCAATCGTTGTCTTTTTCCTGCTCAGCGTCGGTATTTTCGCGCTTAACTACATTCTTGCCATCCAGTTGGCCGAAGACGGCGGCAAGATCAATGACAGCGGTCGCCTGCGCGGCTTTACCCAGCAATCGGCCAAGGCCGTACTCTCGCTGCATCAGGAGATAAGCCAAGGCAGCCCGATACAGACCAGCCAGGCGCAGATTTCCGAAAGTGCAGCCGCCATCCGAGCCACGCTGGAACGCTCACATACGCGCCTGAATCCGGAAACGCCGAAGGAAGAAGTTGATCTGCTGGAAAAATTCGCCAAAACCTGGGCGCCGATGGAGGAGCACAGCCTCACTCTGACCAGCCTTGAGGCGCCCGATTTGATAGTGGCCGAAATCGCGCTTAACCGATCGAACGCCACCAACGTTCGCATGCTGCAAATCGCCGACGACTTGACCGCCCACCTTGAAGCTGCGGCGGCAGCGCGCGCCAATCGCCTGAAGCTGACCCAGGCCGCTGCGATCACCGCCGCCACGCTGATCTTTCTATTCATTGTCATCTACGCCTTGCGCAGCCTTAGTCGCAGCGACCACGTTGCAGCGATGGCGCGGCGTGAAACCAGCAAAATTCTTGGTGCCGTGCGCGAAGGACTGTTTCTGGTTGATGCCGAATACCACGTTGGCAGCCAGCGCTCGCATGCGCTGGACAAGATATTTCCCCGCTCGCTGCCGGCGAATTCGCATTTCCTGGATGTGCTGGCGCCGCTGGTCACGGTCGAAGTGCTGGAATCGGTGCGTAACTACATGGGGCTGCTGTTCAACAAGCGGGTCAAGCCCAACCTGATCGCCACCCTGAATCCACTCAATCGCGTTGAAATCGCCGACCGGCGAGAATCGAGACAATTCCCGGCATTCCTCAGTTTCGGTTTCACGCCGGTCATTGACGATGCTGGCAACACGGTCAGCGCCCTGCTGGTCAGCGTGGTCGACGTCAGCCAGGAGGTCTATCTGGAGCGCGAACTCGAATCAGCCGAGGCGCGTGCCCAGAGCGAAATGGCGCTGCTGCTCGGTGTACTTGAAAACGATCCGGCTATCGTTGGCGAGTTTCTCGTCGAAGCCGGCCAGAAAATCGACGTCCTGAACGATATGCTGCGCCATCTCGACCCAGCCACGACACCCTACGTTCAGGCCGTCAATGAGGTTTTCCGGACGATTCATACCATCAAGGGTGAGGCGGCTGCCCTGTCGCTGGGGTCGATCAGTGAGGAAGCGCATCGTTTCGAGGACATCCTCTCGCCGCTTCGGCGCAAACCTCTGGCCGGCGAAGATCTGATCCCGGTCGCGACCAGTTTGGGCGGCATGCAGCAGGCCATCCTCAACGTGCGACGCATCACCGACCGCATCTCCAACTACGCCGCCGGACAGGAATCTTCACCGACAACAGCCGACGAGGATGTCCAGCACACTGTGCAGCGAATTCAACGCCTGGCGCTGGCCGTGGCCGCCGACCTGAACAAGGCGGTACGGGTAGAGACGTCGCTGGGCTATTTCGACGACGTGCCGGACTCGATCCAGCGCCTGCTCAAGGAAGGCTTGCCGCAGCTGGTGCGCAATGCCGTTGTCCATGGCATTGAGCCAGCGCACGAGCGCACGGATGCCGGCAAGATGGCCGAGGGCACGGTACGCATCGAGTTCAAGAAACTCGACGACGGCACGCTGGAGCTCTCGGTGGTCGATGACGGCCGCGGCATCGACGTCATGAAGTTGCGTGGCAAGCAGGTCAGCAGCGGCCGGCGTACCGCACAGCAGGTGGCCGCGATGACCGACATCGAAGTCGTCAGCATGATCTTCGAGCCGGGCTTTTCAACCGCCGAAGTAGTCGATGTGCACGCCGGGCGGGGTGTCGGTCTCGACGTGCTGCTCAACCTCGTGCGTGCGGCCGGCGCACGCCTTCGCGTTTCCTCGATCCCGCTCAAAAGCACCCGATTCACCATTCAATGGAACCCTGCCGCATGACGCCAAAAAAGCTACTGGTGGTTGATGACTCAAATATCATACGGAACCACATTGCACGCCTGCTCATCGACCCACGCCTGCCGAAAATTAACATCGTCGGCCTCGCCAGCGATGGCGAGAAGGCGCTGGAAGCCGCCCGGGAGCATCACCCCGACCTGATCACCATGGATCTAACCATGCCCAATATGGACGGTGAAGCGTGCATCGAGGTTTTAGCAAAAATTCTGCCCGAGACACATATTCTGGTCGTCTCGGCGCTGTCGGATAAAGCCACGGCGCTACGTGCCCTGACCAAGGGCGCTCACGGCTTCCTGCCCAAGCCTTTTACCGATGACGCCCTGATTGCTGCCCTTCTGGAGTTGATGGAATGATCGCCTTCCGTGCCCTTGCCCCCGCCGACATCGAAGTTTTTTCCGAGGCTATTTCGGTGTTTTTTGAAAACATGACGCGGCGCAGCGCCCAGGTGCGCACCGCCTACCTGCTCGAAGCGTCCGTCCCCATCGTCTGGGACGACTTCAACGGCCTGATTATGGTGAGCAGCGGCTTTCGCGGCACCATCACCTTCTCGGCGCCGCGCGCGTTGCTTGATGAGGTCCTCAAGGCGATGGGCGAACCCTGCAAGAGCACGGAGAATTATCTGGATGTAGTCGGCGAAATTGCCAACCAGCTCTCCGGTCGGGCACGCCGGCACTTCGGCGAGGCGCTCGATATTTCCCCGCCGGTATCTTGCGAGCGAGCCGGCTTTGAAGTGAGCAGTGTCGCTTCCGGGCCGGCCTACGCCATTCCCCTGACCTGGGACACCCACGAAGCGCACCTGGTCGTGCATCTTGATGTCAATAGCCGCCGCTAAAACGCAGGGGCAAAGCGAATTCAAGATCAGGAGAAATCTTAACGCCAAGATACGCCAACCCGCGCCAATGCTTGTTCTACACACAACACTTCGCTGAACGCCTTGTAATACGCCACTCTTCAGGCATTGGCACTGCTAGATCGCCTATCCATGCGCCTTGCA
The DNA here is from genome assembly GCA_903953145.1 of uncultured beta proteobacterium. Classification (GTDB taxonomy): domain Bacteria; phylum Pseudomonadota; class Gammaproteobacteria; order Burkholderiales; family Rhodocyclaceae; genus CAJBIL01. Next base: position 82 of record CAJBIL010000103.1, on the reverse strand, counting down.
GGCAAGGTGCAGTTTAAGGAAGGTGCGAATTTCAATAGTTCTCAGCGCGTCAGCAGCACCGTTTCGGGGTCGTCAAAATGAT
>CAJBIL010000102.1 GCA_903953145.1 uncultured beta proteobacterium | reverse complement strand
GCAAAGAGCAATCGTACAAAGCGGGAAAGTTTGTCCATAAAGCAACAAAAGCACGAGGCATGCCACGTGCTTTTGTTGAAATCAATCGAATTCGCTAACCGGCAGAATCAAGCGAATGGAACGCCTGATTCCGCTCTTCATTATTTACCTGTTGCCAGAATACCCCCACTAGATGGGCTCAAAGGATTCGATACCGCTAACGTCGGTGTTGCAGAGATACGCTGCGTCAACCCGGCATTTGCCACGGCATTGCCGTTGGAATCGAACTCCTTCAGTGCATCCACAATTCCGCTACGAGATGTAGACAACGATGCGGGTGTTGCGGTGCAGCTAACCAGCGCTTTGCCGCCCGACATGGCTGTCGAAACACCATCAATGACAGAACTACTAGCTTCACTGAAAGCGCCAAGAGCTTGAACCAAACCGCCCACCTGTGAAGACAAACCGTCTGTTTTCACGACAGCGCTTGAAACTGTTGCTGATATTTTGGTGTTTTCATTCTTATCTGCAACAAACCAGACATCAGCCATTGCATGTTTGACGCCATCTGTCGTTTCGTAACTGGAAACCAGCCCTTCGACGTTTCCGTTGTTCTTTGCCCAGGACGTTGTGGCCGCAAGATCAAGCTGACTGACGCCCAGGGAATCAAGAGTACGAATCTCACCCGCTTGACTGACCCCGTCGGAATTTGAGTCAACCCATACACTCAAATCTGCGAAGCCCTTATCAGCACTGGTGATCAGCCCATCTTGGTTAGAATCAAGTTCAGCCAATGCCTGGTAACCATCTTTTGCCTTTTCGCCACTTGCCAAAAGTGATGCCTGTCCGAAAAGCTCGCCGCCATCATTGATAACGCCATCGTGATTTCGATCCATCACGAGGAATCCATCACCGCCACCAACCCATCCGGTATGGACTTTTTCGCCTGCAGCAAACAAATCAAACTCGACTCCGGCAGTAATGCTCTGCGTTGTCACACCATTACCGTTCAAGTCCAGAATGATCGGGGAGCCAAGCGCCAACGAACCGAAATTGGAAGTGGTTGCAAAAGCGTTGATCTGATCAGAAGTTAATGCATGCACCTGAGTCGTCGTTAGCGCACTGACCTGCGTAGAAGTCAAACCATAGACAATCTGCGACGTAGTTAGCGCAGCAACTGCAGATGTGGTCAGCGAAGCAATGCTCGATGTAGTCAGCGCAGAAATGCTATCGGTCGAGAATGCAGCCAAATCACGAGTTTCAAATACCACAACCTGGGCGGTCGTAAGAACTTGCAATTGGGCCGAGGTTAGAACAGACGCTTGAGCTGTTGTTAGCGCAACAATCTGAGCCGTTGTGAGAGCTGCAGCATCTGCAGTACTCAGGGCGGCAACCTGATCAGACGCGAGAGCCGCGAGAGCAGCAGTTGTCATTACCACAATTTGCGCAGTTGTTAGTGCCGCAACATCTCGAGTTTCAAGTGCCATCACCTGTGTGGTAGTAAGCGTTGCTACCTGAGCAGTCGTAAGCGCTGCAACACCAGCTGTCGTCAACCCTTCGATTTGCGCTGTCGTAAGCGCCACAACCTGAGCGGTAGTCAGGGCAGCAACACCAGCGGTGGACAGTGATGTAATTTGAGCGGTAGTCAAAGCAACAATCTGCGCAGTGGTAAGAGCAGCAACACCAGATGTAGTCAAGGCAGCAACGTCCGCAGTCTCAAGTGTACTCACTTGCTTAG
>CAJBIL010000101.1 GCA_903953145.1 uncultured beta proteobacterium | reverse complement strand
TCCAGTATTTGGAGCAAAGTTCGGCGATGACGCGCATGTTTGCGTTGGCGATAGAAAAATCAGGAGATTTTGCTTGGCATTACGGATGTTATAACGTCGGAGTTTGACCATGCTTGCCCTAAAACTGACCCAGATCGGAAATTATTTTGCCCAAAGAGCTGCTTGGCCTCCTGCATATGGAAAAAAGAAATACGCTGTACGTTTTGGAGCCTGATTTCGCCGCCTGGTTGCGTGCCGGCGCTGTGGAACAACAAAAATGACTTTGCCCAGGCGTGTAAAAATCGTCGAAGTCGGCCCGCGTGACGGCTTGCAGAACGAGGCGCAGATCATCCCGGCCGCGATCAAGATCGAACTGATCGAGCGCCTCGCCGACGCCGGGTTATCGGCCATCGAAGTCACCTCCTTCGTGCCCGCCAAATGGATTCCGCAGATGGGCGATAATGACGAGGTGCTGCGCGCCGTTCTGGCCAGCCCGCAGCGCAAGCCGGGCGTTGCCTATCCGGTGCTGACGCCAAACCTCCGGGGTTTTGATGCCGCGCTGGAAGCCGGCGCAACCGAAGTCGCCATTTTCGGCGCCGCCTCCGAAGCCTTCTCGCAGAAAAATATCAACGGCAGCATCGCCGAAAGCCTGAAACGCTTTGACGCCGTGGCCGATGCTGCCAGCGCTCTGGAAATCAAAGTGCGTGGCTATGTATCCTGCGTCGTCGCCTGCCCCTACGAAGGTGCAGTTGACCCGGCAAAAACAGCATGGGTCGCAAAAAAACTCTACGAGATGGGCTGCTACGAAGTTTCGCTCGGCGACACGATTGGTGCCGGCACGCCCGCTTCTATCCAGCGCATGATCGAGGCCTGTACCAAAGAGGTGCCGGTCAGCAAGCTGGCCGGGCACTATCACGATACCTACGGCATGGCGATTGCCAATATCTACGCCTCGCTCGAACTTGGCATGGCCGTCTTCGACAGCTCGATTGCCGGCCTCGGCGGCTGCCCGTACGCCCCTGGCGCGTCGGGTAACGTGGCGACAGAAGACCTGCTTTATCTGCTGCAAGGGCTGAATATCGAAACCGGCGTCGACATGGACAAGTTGCTCGCCGCCGGTCAGTTCATTTCACATTACCTTGGCCGTGTGCCCGCCTCGAAAGCGGCAAACGCCTTGCTCGCCGGACGCTACGCCGCATGACACCGATCCCCACCGAATCTCACCCACCCGCCCATTCCCTCTCCCCCTGCATCAACATTTGCCGAATGGACGAAGTAACCGCACTCTGTCGCGGCTGTTTCCGCACGCTCGAAGAAATTTCCTGCTGGAGCCGTGCTGCCGAAGCCGAGAAACAAACGATCCTCACGGCCGTCAATCGCCGCCGCACCGAACTTTCTGGAGCGGCTAATCAATGAGCACCGATGCGGAAATGTATCTCTGTATCGGCATCTGCATGGCTGACCCGGATTCCGGTTACTGCCTCGGCTGCGGTCGCCCGCCCCTGCCCGTCTCGAACACCAGCCAGGGAATAGTCGCAGAACAACATCTGCCGCTGTCCGTGCCGCTTGAGCTGGCAGATACTGATACACCCGTGCGTTAGCAATTCAAGCCAAAGAAAAGGGGCGGTCACCCGCCCCCCTCTGTTTTCACAGCCTACAACTTACAGCTACGGCTCACCACGCACATACATGCTGCGCGATGCTCGCTGCCAATTCTGCACCAATCCTTCGCTTAGAAGAAACCCAGCTTCTTCGGGCTGTAGCTAACCAGCAGGCACTTGGTTTGCTGATAGTGGTCGAGCATCACCTTGTGCGTTTCACGACCGATACCGGACTCCTTGTAGCCGCCGAAGGTGGCGTGCGCCGGGTAGGCGTGATAGCAGTTGGTCCAGACGCGGCCGGCCTTGATGCCCCGGCCCATGCGATAGGCGGTGTTGCCATCGCGTGACCAGACGCCGGCACCAAGTCCG
>CAJBIL010000100.1 GCA_903953145.1 uncultured beta proteobacterium | reverse complement strand
TGGGCGAAATGGACGAGGTCAGCGAGGAAATGGGCAAGAGTGATTATGGTGCGCTGGTGCATCGCGTACTCGAGCGTTTTCATGCGCGTTACCCATTGATCCTGGGCCTGCCTGAGAACGAGGCGCTGGAAGCCTTGCAGGCTTGTGTGACAGAAGTTTTTGCACCCGCTGTTGAGGATAATTTTCTCGCCATCGGTTGGCGTTTGCGCTGGGAAAAGCGGCAGGCAGCCTATCTTGACTGGCAACGTGGTGTCGAGACTGTTGGCTGGCGTTGGTCGCAGGCCGAAACGTGCGTCAGCCGCCTGTTCCCGCTTGAAAATGGCATCGGCATCGAGCTTTATGGGCGGATCGACCGGGTTGATACGATTGGGCTGGGTGCTGCCAGTGTTTCACTGCTCGACTACAAGACTCAGACGGCAACAAAAATCCGCGAACGGTTAGTCGACGATGTGCAGTTGCCCGCGTATGCCTTGCTACACGGTGATGCAGCGCAGGCTGGCTATGTGGCGCTTGACGATGAACGTATCGTGACGGTTGCTGCCGGTGACGACGAAGGAAGTCTGATGTTTGATGCAGCGGCGCAGGGGCGGCGTCTTCGCGATACGTTTGACGCAATGTATGCTGGTTCTACATTACCGGCACACGGCACGATAAGTGAGTGCAAGTGGTGTGAAATGGGCGGCTTGTGCCGCAGTAAATATGTCTAACGCGACATCTGGCCTGATCAGCGTTGCACTTGATCCATCGCGCAGTGTGGTCGTCGAAGCCTGCGCGGGTAGCGGCAAGACCTGGCTACTTGCTTCGCGCATTCTGCGATTGCTGCTGGCCGGTGTGGCGCCGGGCGAAATTCTGGCGATTACCTTTACACGTAAAGCGGCGCGCGAGATTGAAGAGCGCGTCGTCGGCTGGCTGCGCTTACTGGCGACTGAACGCGAAGAGAATGTGCAGTTATTTCTGGTTGAACGCGGTGTAGCGCTTGATGCCTTGACGCTTCGTAATGCGCGTTCGCTCTATGAGCGAGTTGTCGGCGCGCAGCCGGGGCTGGCGGTCAATACCTTTCACGGCTGGTTTTTGCAATTGGTCGCTGCTGCGCCCTTGTCGGCCAATCTGGCTGGTGCAACGCTGGTTGATACCGACTCCCGGCTGTTCGACGAGCTATGGCAGTCATTTGCCGTTGAGTTGCAGAAAGCGCCTGCGTCCGAATTGAGCCGGAGTTTTGTCTGGCTACTTGGCGAAGCAGGCCTTGATTCGACGCGCCGGCTGGTTCGGCGGGGCATGGATCGGCGTTCTGAATGGCTTGCTTTTACGGAGGCGCACGCTGAGCCGCTTGCCCATGTGTTTGGTGAGTTGCGAGCCAGGCTAGGTGTAGGTGAGGGCGCAACGGCGCTCGTTGCCTTCTTTGTTGATGAATGGGCGCCTGAATTCCACGCTTATCTCGGGCTGCTCGCAATGAGTGAGTTGGAAACGGATAAAAAGCTTAGCGTCAGTCTTTCCAGGGCACTCGCTATCGGGTCTATTTACGAGCGCTTTGCCGGGCTACGCGAGGCGCTGCTGACAAAAACGGATACGCTACGTTCACGCAAGCCATCCAAGGCGCTCGACAAGCGTTTTGGCGCCGATCAGGCGGCACGTTTCCTTGACCTGCATTGCCATTTGGGTGGGCGAATTCTCGATTGCCTGGCACAACAACTCGAGGAGCGTGTCTACGCTTTCAACCAGCACGCCTGCCGTGTTTTGCAGGCATTTCTGGGGCATGTTGAAGCTTTCAAGGCGGCGCGCCGGCAGATCGATTTTGTCGATGCCGAATGGCGCGTCCTGCAACTGCTGCGTGACGAAGAGACGGCTGCTTTCCTGCAAGCCAGGCTGGATGCGCGTTTCAGCCATGTGCTGCTGGATGAGTTCCAGGACACCAATCCGCTGCAGTGGCAGATTCTACTGGCCTGGCTCGGTGCATACTCAGACTCTGTGCGTCCAGCGGTGTTTCTGGTTGGTGATCCGAAGCAGTCGATCTATCGCTTCCGGCGTGCCGAGCCTAAGTTGTTCGCCGCTGCCGCAGAATTTTTGCAGAACAATTTTTCTGCCGCACGTTGCGAGCAGGACAGCACACGGCGCAATGCGCAGCCGATCATTGATGTGGTCAACGCGTTGTTTCTCGGCGTACCGGAGTTTGCGCCGTTTCGTGAGCAAATATCGCTGGCGGGTTTGTTGCCGGGCCGAGTTGAGTTGCTGCCGTTGTTTGCTGTGGAAGAGTGTGGTGAGGAGGCAGTCATTCGCGCAGGGCTGCGTGATCCGTTGCGCGAAGCAGACATTGATCCAGTGGATTCGCGCCGGCGCCGCGATGCTGAACGGCTCGCCGAAAAAATCAGCGCGATGGTCGGTGTCTGGCAAGTCGACGAGCGTGTTGCAGACGGCACAGTTACGCGGCGCCCGCTCTGCTTTGGTGACATCATGCTGCTTACGCGCAGTCGTGGAAAGCTAGCCGAATACGAGCGTGCGCTCGGTGCTGCAGGCATTCCCTTTGATGCCGCATCGCGCGGCGGCCTCCTCGAAACGCTTGAAGCACGCGATGTGGTGGCCTTGCTTGAATTTCTCGTTACCCCGGTCGCTGATCTACAACTTGCGCAGACTCTGCGTTCCCCGATTTTCGCCTGTAGTGATAACGATTTGTTGTTGCTCGCGGCACGTGCCGAGTCGAATTGGTGGCAGCGCTTGCAGTCTTTGGTTGAGGTTGGTGCGGCCTCACTCCATTTGGCTCGCGCAGCCGAGTTGCTAGCCGGATGGTTGATTGCAGCCGACTGTCTGCCGGCACATGACCTGATCGACCGTATCTATCATCAGGGCGAGGTGCTGGCACGCTACCGGCTGGCGGTTCCCGCAGCAGCCTGCGCTGCTGTCGAAGCCAATCTGCGTGCGCTACTACTCCTTGCGCTTGATCTTGATGGTGGTCGTTACCCGAGCTTGCCGCGTTTCATCGATGAGTTGCGTGAATTGCGTGAAGCCGATGCAAATGATGCGCCCGATGAAGGTTCTATTGAAGGAAAGGCAGAGAATGTTGCGCTCGACACCGGACGGGTACGCATTCTCACCATTCACGGCGCCAAGGGACTGGAAGCCCCCGTTGTCTGGTTGCTTGACGCCAATGCCGTGCCGCGTGCCGCCGATGCCTGGGATGTGCTGGTCGATTGGCCAGCGAATGCTCAAGCGCCAAGTCATTTCTCTTTCTATGGCCGTATGGATGAGCGCGGCTCGGCGCGCCAACTGTTGTTTGATGCCGAAAATGCTGCTGCCGTGCGTGAAGAATTGAACCTGCTTTACGTTGCCATTACGCGGGCTCGCCAAGTATTTATCGCCAGCGGCATTGCCGGTTCGCGTGACAACGAAAACACGCCGTATCGCCGGCTCGAAGCGGCGCTGGAAAAAATCGGTAGCGGCTTGCTTCACGGCGACGCGTTGCCGCAGGCGCAGAAGCTTGAATCAGCGTCAATGCCCTTGGTTCCCGTTACGTCTGTTTCCGTGCCGTTGCCGCAGGTCGGTGAGTTGCGTACAACACCCAATGCAGGTGAGCGCTTCGGGATTCTCCTGCACGCCTTGCTTGAGCGTCGCACCGGCAAGGTCAGTGCTGATGGATGGTGGCGTGAACTGGGGTTTTCCGATACCGATTATCACCATGTTTTGCCAACCGCCGAATGTTTGCTTGTGGCACCGGTTTTGCAGCGCTTCTTCGATCCGGCGATTTTTCGCCGTGCCTGGAATGAGATCGATCTTTCGGCCAGTGACGGCACGCTGCGCCGTATTGACCGGCTGGTCGAGCTTGATGATGAACTGTGGGTCCTCGATTACAAAAGCTCGGGTAGTGATACCCCTTATATGGCCGCCTATCAGACGCAGGTAATTGATTATATGCAGGCGGTTGCGTCTATTTTTTCCGGGTTCCGGGTTCGCGGTGCGCTTGTATTTGCCGACGGACGTTTGCTTGAAGTTGGCTGATTGCGGGGTGCTTCGTTAATCCTCCTCGCGCTCGCGCTACTTTCCCAAAGCCTGCAGATCGAATAACATCTTTTAATCAGGTTCTTGTCCGGTGAAGCCGGGCGAACACAATCAAGGGGATAACAATGCAAGTGCGGGAAATTTTACGCGTCAAGGGATCGACATTATTCACGGCACAGCCGCACCAGTTGCTAAGTGACGCTGTTGGTGCAATGGCTGAACATGATGTTGGTTCGCTGGTGGTCATGGGAGGCGGCAAGATGGTTGGTATGCTTACCTTTCGTGAGGTGATCAAGGCCGTTGATGCACATCAGACCGACTCGATTAGTGTCGAGCAGGTCATGGTGCGCGATCCGGTGACGGTTCATCCGGACATGGAAGTAGACGATCTACGGCGCTTGATGATCGAAAAACATTCGCGCTATATCCCGGTTATGGATGGCACCATGTTGATGGGCGTTATTTCTTTTCTTGATGTGGCGAAGGCAGTTCTTGAAGAGCAAAGTTTCGAAAATCGCATGCTGAAAAATTACATTCGTAACTGGCCTGAAGGTGAAAAGCCTCAAGAGTAGAAATGCCAACGTAAATGTGGCTGGATGGTTTTGCCACAGCTCGGCAGTAGCACCTTTATTGCCCAGGCGTGACAGCAAGTACGGAAACGTTCGATTTTCAGATAAATCAGATAATCAGATAGCTCAGAGGGCGCGCAGATGGAAAAAATCTGGTTGCAGAGCTACCAAATCGGCGTGCCTGCAGAGGTTGATTTGGGCGAGTTTGAGTCGCTGGGGGAAATGTTCGAAAAAAGCGCCGCAGAGTATCGTGACCGCATCGCCTACATCAATATGGGGGTCGAGTTGACGTATGGCGAGCTCGATAAGCTCTCCCGAGGCTTTGCTGCCTACTTGCAATCCGTACTCGGACTTCCAGCAGGTACGCGCATTGCCATCATGATGCCCAACGTATTGCAGTACCCCGTTTGTCTGTTTGGCGCCTTGCGGGCCGGTTACACGGTAGTCAACTGTAATCCGCTTTTTATGCCCCGCGAACTGCAGCACCAACTCAACAATTCCGGCGCTGAAGCGATTGTTATCCTTGATAATTTTGCACATACGCTCGAACAGGTCATCTTCAGAACGCCAGTCAAACACGTTGTGGTAGCGCGTTTAGGCGATATGCTGGGTTTCCCCAAGGCTGCTGTCGTCAATTTCGTGGTCAAATTCATCAAAAAAATGGTACCTGCCTGGAGTTTGCCTGGTGCTGTTAGTTTCTGTGCTGCTCTGCAAGCGGGGGCGGAGACGGCGCTCAAGCCGATCTGTGTTACACGGAATGATCTGGCATTTTTGCAATATACCGGAGGTACAACGGGCGTCTCGAAGGGTGCCATGCTGACACACGGTAATATTTTGGCCAATATTGCCCAGGCTAGCGCATGGATCCGACCGGCGATTCAGCCTGATGGCAAGGAATTGATCGTTACCGCGCTACCTCTTTATCATATTTTTGCGCTCACCGCGAATTGTTTCACTTTCTTCAGGATTGGTGCCAGCAACCTGTTGATCACTAATCCGCGCGATATTCCAGGCTTCGTAGCCGAGTTGGCCAAGTATCCGTTCACTGTGATTACCGGTGTAAATACTTTATTTAATGCTTTGCTGAATAATGCAGCTTTCAATGCCCTTGATTTCAGCGCGCTAAAAGTCACGCTCGGTGGTGGTGCTGCAGTACAGAAGAGTGTGGCGGAAAGGTGGAAGCAACTGACCGGGAAGCCTTTGATCGAGGCCTACGGTTTGACCGAGACTTCCCCGGCAGCGACGATGAATCCGCTCGATATAACGACATTTAACGGCTCGATCGGGCTGCCTATTTCGTCAACCGATGTTGCAATTCGTGACGACTTGGGATTGGATGTTGCACTTGGCGAGCGCGGCGAACTCTGCATTCGCGGCCCGCAGGTGATGAAAGGTTATTACAACTGTCCTGACGAAACAGCCAACGTTTTTATGGCTGACGGTTTTTTGCGCACGGGTGATGTGGCCGTAATGGACGACAAAGGCTTCGTACGCATTGTCGACCGTAAGAAAGACATGATTCTGGTATCCGGCTTTAACGTCTACCCGAATGAGGTGGAGGATGTCGTGGCCATGCACCCTGACGTTGTTGAAGTCGCTGCGGTCGGGATTGTCAGTGAAAAGACAGGAGAGGCTGTCAAGGTTTTCGTCGTCAGGAAAAATCCTGCGCTGACGGCAGAAGCGCTGATCGCACACTGCCGTGAAAATATGACTGCTTACAAGGTGCCGACAGAGGTTGAGTTCCGTGACGATCTGCCGAAGACCAACGTCGGTAAAATCCTTCGTCGCGAATTACGCAAGAACGATCCTGCTTAATCCCCCGGCGTTTGTAAGCGGCGACTATTTAACGCCCGATTTTGCGCATACGCTCCGATGGTGTGATGATGTCGGTCAGACGGATGCCAAACTTGTCATTGACCACCACCACCTCTCCTTGCGCGATCAATGTACCGTTTACCAGAACATCCATTGGCTCGCCGGCCATGGCATCCAGTTCGACGACAGAGCCGTGAGCAAGTTGCAGTAAATTCTTAATGGTGATCTTGGTGCGTCCCAGCTCGACCGAGATCTGGACGGGAATATCCAGAATCATATCGAGTTCGTTCATCATTGAAGCTTTGCCACCGCTTTCACTAAATGATGGGAATATTTGTGCTGGCTGAGCGGCAGCAGCGGGTGCCGCCTCGGCAATTGCCTGCTCGGCCATCGCAGCAGCCCAGTCATCTTCGGCGCTAGCCTCTTCGATATTTTCTTCTTCAGACATTGTTTTCTCCCAGGGGCATTTCGTGGCTCTCGGGCGCTATGAAGCGTTCGATTTTGAGTGCGTATTGGCCACCCTGTTGCCCGTAGCGGCACTCCATCAATGGAACGTCATCGACATTGGCAGTGATTTGCTCGGAAATATTTAGCGGAATTATATCGCCGGTTTTCATCTTTAAAATCTGGCCAAGCGTAACCGTGGTTGTTGCAAGTTGTGCCGCAACTACCACTTCTGCATCTTTCAGCTGTTTACGCAGCATGATGATCCAACGCTTGTCACTTGATAATTGATCGCTCTGCATTGAGCTGTATAGCAGGTCACGAATCGGTTCAATCATCGAATACGGGAAGCAAATGTGCATTTCTGCCGTCGAACCGCCGAACTCCAGCGAGAAGGTTGTTGAAATAACAATCTCGGACGGTGTCGCTATGTTCGCAAACTGCGAATTCATCTCGGAACGAATGTACTCAAAAGTGAGCTCATAAGCCGGTTTCCATGAACGTGCATATTCGGTAAATACAACGCCCAGCAGCCCTTGAATGATTCGCTGTTCGGTCGCGGTAAAGTCGCGACCTTCAACACGGGTATGAAAGCGACCATCTCCGCCAAACATATTATCGACAACAAGAAAAACCAGATTGGGATCAAAAACGAAGAGTGCAGTGCCGCGTAGTGGTTTGGCAACCACCAGATTCAGATTGGTTGGTACGACAAGGTTACGAATGAACTCGCTGTATTTCTGTACCTTGATTGGCCCTACCGAAATTTCGGTTGTACGATGCATGTAGTTGAACAGACCGATACGCAGGTAACGTGAGAAACGCTCATTAATGAGTTCGAGCGTAGGCATTCGCCCGCGAACGATCCGTTCCTGTGTGCCGAGATTGTAAGAGCGGACGCTGTCATTGTTCTCGGCTTCCTGCTCTGGCTCGTCAGATTCTCCGGTGACGCCCTTGAGTAGCGCATCAACTTCGTCCTGAGAGAGAAAATCGGTGGTCATTTTTTGCTTATTGAATGATAAAGGAGGTGAACAGGACTTCCTTGATCGGACCGTCGTCTTTTTTACCTTTGCTTGAAGGTTCCAGAATCCCGTTGATCTCGTCACGGAGTTCTTCAGCCAGGGTTTCTTTGCCGCTCTTGGTAATCAGTTCTGAGGCTTTTTTGTCGGAGAGCAATAGTGTTACCTTGTTACGGATTTTCGGCGTGTAAAGTTTTATCTTGTCGCCGACGGCAGCGTCTGTCACTTCAACTGAAATCATCAATTGAAGGAACTGGTCGCCACTCTCAGGAATAAGATTCACCGTGAATGCTTCAAAGGCGACGTAAGAAGGTGGTGCTTCCTTCTCAGCTTTCTTTTTCTTGCTTGGTTTTTCCGGCGCGGCATCTTCTTCGTCACCGTGGTCGGCGCTCTTGTGCATAAGCAAATAAGCCGCCGCACCGCCGCCGCCAAGTACTAAAACCAAGACGGCGATAATGATGATCAGCAGTTTTTTGCTTTTCTTTGGTGCTGCACCGTCACCTGCTGTTTCAGCAGGTTTTGCGTCCTTGGACATTCAGTAACCCTCCGCTTGTTCTTTTAAATAGCCGTCAAACTTAAATTTCGATTTACTAATATCTCAAATTGCTAGGCGAAGATATCTACTAAACCGTTGCCTCGAAGCGTAGCAGGTGCATGGCTTGAAAGGCGGCGGACAGAATCCCCGCCAAGTATATCGTTATCGCCCATTCTGCGGGGTGCGCCTTGGCGCGCATCTTCATTGCCGGCTTGCTGCCTGAACGACTCAGCACTCACATTGGCTTGCCCTAATTCGATTCCTGCACCGGCGAGCATTTCACGCAGTCGGGGCAGCGCCGTTTCGATGGCCTCACGAACTTCGGCGTTGGGTGATACAAAAACAGCGCTTGCACTATCTTTACTCAAGCTTAACGATATCTCTATCGGCCCCATTTGCGGCGGGTTTAGCGACAATTGAGCGACTTGCTTGTCGTTAGTCGCCAGCCAGACTATTTTTTGAGTGAACTCACCTGTCCAGCTTGGATCGCGAACCGAGGCTTCAATTTTCAGTGGGCTTTCGTTGGTTAGCGCTGTGGCCTGTGCGTGCATAGAAACGTTTGCTGTGCCGGATGGCTGCATTTCGTCTGATAGTCGGGGAATGGCAAGTGCTTCAGGCTTTGATATAGACAAATCTGATGCGGCAATTTTTGCCGCTTTTCCATCGACACCGGATACTGCCTTAAGAATAAAATCGCTGAAATCACCGGTTTGCCCCTCTTGGCTTGCCGCAATTGAATTCAGGACTGCATTCTGTGGTGCAGCAGTAATTGCTTTACTAGCCAATTCGATGGTGAAAATTTGTTCTTTTGTTTCAGGAATTTGCACTTCTGCTGCTTTTTGCGCTTGCCCTGATGGCGCTAATTTAAGCGCTAAAGCGCGTAATACACCCTCCTCTGGGGGGGGCGCTGAAGAGGTGTTGATACTGATATCTTTGCTTGATGGTTGCTGTATGGGCGCTATGCCTAGCGAGGCGAGTAGCGCTGCGGCATCCTGCGGTGCTATTTCTGTCGTGACGGATTTGACGTCATCCAGTGGCAAGGGGGGGGTATTTGCAATATCTGGTGACAAATTTGTGCCAGCCGCCAGTTGCTCGAAAAGTAGGCCAGCAAAGTCAATGGTGCCGGGCGTTTCGTCCGTTGTAACTGCGCTGGTTGCGGTTGAGGACGCTGGCAGTTTTGCTTGCGGTGCCGCAATGACGACAGACATCTTGTTTCCTTCGAGGCGAGTATTGCTGATAAATTAGCAAACATCGTGCCACGATTTTTCTAGTCAATCCTCGCTGTCGTAATGACGAGACGCGAATTCGTCTTGAATTCTTTGCTCCTGCCGCAATTCGTTGGCAATTTCGCTGGCCTGATGACGTTGTGACAGCGTATCAAATGCTTTCAGCTTGGTGCGCTGTTGCTGCCAATGTGCTTGCCCGGTTGCCGTGTGTCGCTCTTGCAATCGAACGGTTTGACTTTGTTGCTCAATGGCTTCGTCAATCCGGCCAATGAACTCCTGATAATTGCTCCATTCCCGCTTGCCAATTCCATTTTGTGCCGCCTGCCGAAAGCGTGATGCATACTCGTCACGGTATTGCTGAAGCATGTCGCGCTTATTTTTTGCGTCATTCTCCATGCCGATCAGCTGCGCCAGACGGCGTGTGGCTTCGTCTGTGCGTGTTTGCATCAGGTCAAGCACTGGTTGGAGGGAGAAAGGCTTCATGGCTGTTTTTTGGAAACGCGAATCATCAACCGATCATTCTGAAATATGGCGTATTTAGCGGGAAACACCAAACAGCGTGTGTAGAAGGAGCGCGCTGCTTTCAAAATCGGCGCGCTGATCAAGGCTCTGCTGCAGAAAAATTTCAAGTTGTGGATAAAGGCTGATTGCTTGGTCAAGCAAAGGGTCGCTACCAGCAACATAAGCGCCAACACTGATCAGATCACGTGATCGCTGGTAGCGTGAGTAGAGTTGTTTGAAGCGCCGAATAAGCTCAAGGTGTCCAGGTTTTATCAGATTGACCATGGCGCGTGAAATTGATTGTTCAATATCAATTGCCGGGTAATGCCCAGCATCGGCGAGGGATCGCGTCAGTACGATGTGGCCGTCGAGAATGGCACGGGCGGCGTCGGCAATCGGGTCCTGCTGGTCATCGCCTTCTGCCAATACTGTATAAAAAGCTGTGATTGAGCCTCCTCCCTCGACCCCGTTACCTGCGCGTTCAACGAGTTGGGGTAGTCGGGCAAAAACTGAAGGTGGGTAGCCGCGTGTGACTGGAGGTTCGCCGATAGCGAGTGCTATTTCACGCTGTGCCATGGCGTACCGGGTCAGCGAGTCCATGATCAGCAGTACATGTTTCCCTTGGTCTCGAAAATATTCAGCAATTGATGTCGCGTAAGAAGCACCTTGCAAACGCATCAGAGGGCTAACGTCGGCGGGCGCCGCAACGACCACCGAGCGGCGTAGGCCTTCTTCGCCAAGAATCTGTTCGATAAACTCCTTGACCTCCCGACCACGCTCGCCGATCAGTCCGACGACGATGATTTCAGCCTCTGTGTAACGTGCCATCATGCCCAGCAGAACGCTTTTTCCTACACCGGAGCCTGCGAAAAGCCCCATTCGTTGTCCTCGCCCAACCGTCAGGAGCGAATTGATGGCGCGTATGCCGACATCGAGAGATTGCGTGATTGGTGCGCGTGACATCGGATTAACCGGCCGGCTTTGTAATGGCCGTAGTATCTCCGTATTGAGTGGGCCGTGCTTATCAAGCGGCCGGCCGGCGCCATCAAGAACCCGGCCGAGCAGTCCATCACCTACTGGAAGAAGTTTTGCGCGATCAATCGCACGCCGGTGTGTAGCGCGTACCTGTCCAATTTTTGGCAGAGGTGGAGGTGTTTCGAGAGCAACCACCTTGGCGCCTGGCGATAGGCCGTAAACATCCTCTGAGGGCATTAGAAAAAGACGCTCTCCATTGAACCCGACTACTTCAGCTTCGATGGGTGAGCCGCCTACTGGAATTACGCGACAGGCGCCCCCCAATGGCAGTTTGAGTCCTGATGCTTCCATCACCAGACCATTAATTCTTGTCAGATGTCCGCTTGAAAGCAAGGGACTGGCTTGGCCAGCGGCTGCACCACAGTTATCGAGAAATTCCTGCCATTGTTGGATATGATCAGGCGGTTGTTTGGCACTCATCTGGTAAGTGTCTTCAAGGTTGTTCGTCCAGCCAGTCCTCGCTGACGCCAATTGACTCTACTACGCTTCGCCAACGTGTTTCAATGCTTGCGTCTATCTCGCTTGTGCCGATTTCAACACGGCATCCACCTGCTTGCAGCCGGCTATCTTCGATAATTCGCCAGTTGTTATGAGATAACTGCTCCCCAAGATGGGTGCGTACCAATGCTGCGTCATCTGTATTTACAAAAAGTGCGGGATGTCCGTGGTGAGAAGGGAGCGCAGCAACAGCTTCGCGAACGACCGGTAGTAGCAGCTCGGGTTTGACTCGTAAGCTTTGGCGAAGAACCTGACTGGCAATTTCAATCGATAGTGCCAGTAACTGATCTGCGACGCGCTGATCGACGTGTTCAAGTGCCTCTCCGAGATTTTTCAGGAGCTTGTCAATCTGCTCGGCTTCAATCCGTGCTGCCGCGATACCTTCTTCGTAGCCTGCCGCATGTCCGGCTGATTGACCTTCTGCAAAGCCTGATTCTTTTGCCTCGGCGTAGATACGCTCTACTTCTTCAGCCGTTGCCAGCGTCAGCGGTGGTGTTTGATCGGTAGCGGATTCTGCGGTTGCGGTTGCCTTGGCAAGAGAGGGACTTGGCGGCAGATTTCCTGTTTCATCGAATGCTGCAAGTTCCCAGCGCTGATAAGCAGTGAGTTTTTCCTTGGGGACAAAGCCGGTCATGACGGGCTAACGCTTAAACCATTTCTTCGCCACCAGCACCACCGAGGACAATCTGTCCCTCGTCGGCCAGACGGCGAACGATCTTGAGGATTTCTTTCTGTTCGCCTTCGACTTCGGAGAGGCGTACCGGCCCGCGCGATTCGAGGTCTTCGCGCAGCATTTCGGCGGCGCGTTGCGACATGTTCTTGAAAATTTTCTCACGCAGGGGTTCTGAGGCACCTTTTAAAGCAAGAATCAGAGAGTCGGACTGAATCTCACGAAGCAGCAACTGGATGCTACGGTCGTCGAGATCGTTGAGGTTCTCGAACACGAACATTTCATCAAGAATTTTTTGTGCCAGTTCAGGGTCGTACTCACGGATTGAATCAACAACCGTTGATTCGTTGGCGGTACCCATGAAATTAAGAATTTCTGCAACAGTACGCACTCCCCCCATTGCCGCTTTCTTAATGTTGGCGGAGCCGGAAAGCAGGCGCAACATTACATCATTGAGCTCTTTGAGTGCCGCAGGTTGAATACCCTCTAGCGTCGCAATGCGCAGAATTACATCATTACGCAAACGTTCGGTGAAGTGATTCAAAATCTCGCTGGCGTGATCGTGCTCGAGGTGAACCAGAATGGTTGCGATGATTTGCGGGTGCTCGTTTTTAATGAGGTCAGCAACAGTTGGCGCATCCATCCACTTCAGACCTTCGATACCATTCGTATCGCCCCCTTGTAAAATGCGGGAAATGAGGTTTGAGGCCTTGTCGTCGCCCAGTGCTTTGGTTAATACCGAGCGGACGTAGGCATCAGTATCAACATGAACGGCAGCAGATTCTGAAGCAGTTTTGTGAAACTCGCCAAGCACTTCTTCAACGCGAGTTCGCGGTACTGTTTTGAGCAAAGCCATTGCATGGCCAAGTTTTTGTACTTCTTTGGGTCCCAGATGTTTCAGGACTTCAGCAGCCTGTTCCTCGCCGAGCGAGAGCAGCAGGATGGCACTCTTTTCTACACCATCATCAGCCGGCATTGGCGCCTGTCCAGTCTTTGATTATGTTAGCAACCGCTTTCGGGTCGTTCTGGGCAATTGTTCTCGCCTGCTCCAGCATTTTGTCCATTGTTGCTGTCGCTGAAGGGCCTTGTGCGCCACTTTCACCGTTTTCATCTTCATCCCCTGCAGCAATGTCCAGATTGCCGCCAAGAACGTTTTTGGCATGTGCAGGCGGTGCTTCGAGCATCGTTTTAACCAACGGTCGGACAACACTCAGTAACAGGTAGGCAAGAATTCCGGCAATTGCACCGTATTTGACCAGTTCTTTTAAGATCGAGAGAATTTCCGGGTCTTTCCAAAGAGGGATGCCGGAGTCGTTCTTGTCGATAACTGTGAAGGGGGCATTTGCAACCGAAATCGTATCTCCGCGCTCCTTCGTAAAGCCCATCGCTTCCTTAACCAGCTCATTAATCTGCTTTATTTCAATATCAGATAGCGGTTTTGTACCAGCTTTGCCGACCTCTTTCCGATGATTAACCACTACAGCGGCCGACAAGCGTTTGATATTGCCCACTGACTGTTTCGTGTGGCGGATTGTTTTATCCACTTCGTAATTAATGGTCGAGTCTTTGCGGGTGCTGATTGGTTGAGCGACGCTATTAATTGCGGCCTGCACGCCGGCTGCGTTGAGTTGTCCAGGCACTGGTGCTGCCGGCGCGGCTGCCGGTCCTGTGCCGGGTACGGCTGGCTGAGTCAGTGGCGCTGTTGCGGGCACCGGTGGTTGGTTTGAGAGCGCACCAGGCACGCCCTGTGCTGAAGGCGTTGCGCTGGCGGTTTCGCTGCTCTGCTGGCTACGAATGCTGACATCGGGGGGCGTGGTATTGGGCCGGTGTGTTTCTGCAGTCTGCTCGTTTTGAGAAAAATCAATATCTGCTGCGACTTGAACCCGAGCATTCCCCGGCCCGACGATGGGTGAGAGAATGTCTTCAATACGTTTGATAACACTCGCTTCGATTTCCTGGACATATTTGATTTGAGACGGGTCAAGTCCGGCATCCATTAACTTGCTTTTCAGTTGTGAGAGCATTGCTCCACTCTGATCGAGCAGGGTAACGTTGGCTACCGGGAGTTGCGGTACGCTGGCCGCAACGAGATTCTGGATGCCGGCAACCTGTGATGGATCAAGAGATCGACCGGGGTACAGATAAAGGAGAACAGAGGCTGATGGTTTTTGTTCTTCTCGAACAAAAACGGTGGGTTTGGGAATGGCAAGGTGAACGCGCGCTGTCTGAACTGCCGCAATTGACTGAATCGTTCTCGACAATTCTCCCTCTAGACCGCGCTGATAATTGACTTGTTCGGCAAATTGACTAATGCCGAACTTTTGATTTTCCATCAGTTCAAAGCCAACACCACCGCCCTTTGGCAGCCCTTGTGATGCCAATCGCAGGCGAACCTCGTGAACTCTGTCGCCGGGCACCAGAATGGCCCCTCCACTCTCATTAAAACGGTAAGGGACGTTCAGTTGCTCCAGCGAGGAGATGATGGCACCCCCATCACGTTCTGAGATGTTTGAGAAAAGTACCCGGTAGTCTGCAGTTTTAAGCCAGGTGCTGCTGGCAATGAGCAAGGCAACAACAGCAGCAATTGCGACCATCAGCATCAATTTCTGCTGATTTGACAGCCGTGCAAAAGCCTCACGGACGCGCTCAGACAAATTGTCTGCGCCGGCGGCGTTTATGGCGTTATTTGTCGTGTTGTTTCCGGTAGCCGCCATGCCTGCGCTAGTGTGTAAACTCTGAGATTAATCAAGCAGGAAGCAAAAATTGCTCATAAATATCTTACTATTGTATCTGTTAATTGCACGGGATTTTCCATCGAATGAGTGAAGCGGCGCAAATTGACCTTCCTGATCTCAAGGCGCAGGAGTTACAGCGGGCTTTTGACGTTTTCAATCAGGTCTCTCTTGAGCTGACGCAAGCCTATGAAGGATTGCAGTCAAAAGTTGAGTCTTTGACTGCTGAGCTCGCAGTCGCAAATGGTGAGTTGCGTCGTCAGTATCAGGAAAAAGAAGCGCTTTCTGAGCGGCTTTCTTTATTGCTCAACGCATTACCTGCGGGGGTGGTCGTTCTAAATAATGCAGCAGGTGTCAGCGAGGCTAATCCAGCCGCCTGTAAAATGCTTGGCACATCAATGGTTGGTTGCGATTGGCCACCGCTGGCACAAAGTAGTCTGGTTGCGACTGAGGCGCAGGACGAGTGGCAACTTGGTGCTTGTCGTGTTTCGATAGTCGAGAGTCCGCTGGATTCTTCGGGCGGTCGAATTTTGCTCATTCACGACATTACAGCAGCGCATGAATTGAAGGCTGATCTTGAGCGTAATCAACGCCTTGCCGCCATGGGTGAGATGGCCGCTTCGCTGGCGCATCAGTTACGCACGCCGCTTGCTACGGCCTTGCTTTACAGCGCTAATCTCGCGCAACCCGAGCTTTCAGATGTTGCGCGGGCGCGTTTCGCAGGCAAGGCAACCGAGCAGCTTAAAAGGCTGGAACGCTTGATTCAGGATGTACTGCTGTTTGCTCGTGGGGAGAGCATTGGCCGCGACGTCATTCCTGCTTCCTTGCTAATCACCGATGCTGCGCAGACGCTTGCACCGTTGTGTCTAGAGAAAAGCGTGATTTTTCGGGTCGTAGCGGATGCCGGTGACACTATAATTGTGGGTAGTCGAAAGGCATTGGCTGGCGCCTTGGTCAATCTGCTTGAAAATGCCTTGCAGGCCTGCGAGAGTGGTGGAGAGATATTGCTTGCCGCAAAGGTGGTTGGGCGAAATTTGCGAATCAGTGTGCGTGATACCGGGCCGGGTATTCTGCCAGAGGTGCAGTCAAGAATTTTTGAGCCATTTTTTACAACACGCGGTCAAGGTACTGGGTTAGGTTTGGCGATTGCTTTGGGTGTGGCGCGTGCTCATGGTGGAACAATTGATGTTAGCTCAATGCCGGGCGAAGGCTCGGAGTTCGTCATCATTCTGCCTGCCGGGCAGCTAGAAAAAGAATAGTGGGAAATAAATGGCTCAGGGCTTGCCGATACTGGTTGTTGAAGACGATCCTAATTTGCGCGAAGCAGTGTGCGATACGCTTGAGCTTGCCGGGCAGGCAGTGGTTTCTGCTTCGGGTGGCGAGGATGCCCTGAAGCTACTTGCCGTCCAGGCGGTCGCGCTGGTGGTGAGTGATGTGCGCATGATACCGATGGATGGAATTTCTTTGCTCAAGGAAATTCGCAGACAGTTTCCACATTTGCCAGTGGTTTTGATGACGGCATTCGCTGATGTAGATCGTGCGGTAGAGGCTATGCGCGCAGGCGCTTGTGACTTTTTGCTGAAACCGTTTGAGCCCAAGGCGTTACTTGAGCACGTGGCGCGCTACCGGTTGCCGGAGGCCGTTGATGATGACAAGGTCGTGGCTAATGATCAGGCTAGCCGTAATCTTTTTGCACTTGCCATGCGTGTTGCGCAAACCGATGCAACGGTGCTCTTGACCGGAGAAAGCGGTGTCGGTAAAGAGGTCGTTGCACGCTATATCCATAATCATTCGACACGGAGTAATGGTCCGTTTGTCGCGATAAACTGTGCTGCGATCCCGGATAGTTTGCTTGAAGCGACGCTTTTTGGCTATGAAAAAGGCGCATTTACTGGCGCACAGCAGGCTCAGGCTGGAAAGTTTGAGCAAGCGCAGGCCGGTACTTTGCTGCTTGACGAAGTCACCGAGATGCCTTTGGGGCTTCAGGCCAAGTTGCTCCGTGTTTTACAGGAGCGTGAGGTCGAGCGGGTAGGCGGTAAGAAGCCCGTTGCACTCGATATCCGTATCGTTGCAACTTCAAACCGAGATATGGCTGAAGCAGTAGCAAAAGGCAGTTTTCGTGAAGATTTGTTTTACCGGCTCAATGTATTTCCGTTGCTAATTCCCGCATTGCGTCAGCGACCGGATGACATTGTTTCTTTGGCTCGCCATTTCCTGGCTGAACATGGTGGGCGCTCTGGTCGACCAGGGTTACGCCTGGCCCCTTCAGCGGAATCCGCATTACGCAGTTACCTATGGCCGGGTAATGTCCGGGAGCTAGAGAATGTCGTGCAGCGTGCGCTCATCATGGCGCCTGGCGATATGATTGAAGCAGATGCTTTGCATCTTCCCGTATCGCTGTCGGTGCCTCCCAAAGTTCTTCCGTTGGATATTGTTGCTTCAACAGTTGTTTCTTCTTCGCCGACAGAAAATCAAAAAACGGATAACATGAGAGATATGGAACGTGAGCATATTATTGAAACGCTGACGTCAGTGAGTGGTTCGCGCAAGCTGGCGGGTGAGCGTTTAGGAATGTCGGAGCGGACGTTGCGGTACAAGCTAAAGCAATACCGTGATGCAGGTTTGTTCGATGAATAAATTTTAATTACCATATCAGAATTCTGGCGCAATTTTTGCATTGACTATTGCATCAAGCGTTTGGAGAGTCAGATGGATAGCAAGGGTATTGATCAAATGTTGAGCATGCTGCGGGCGACCTCGGCACAGGCCGGTAGCCGGGTGACGGAAACCCCGAGCGCGGTTGGGGGCGGCGCAGACTTTGCACAAATACTGCAAAACTCGATTGCGCAGGTCAATCAGACGCAGCAACAGGCGGAGGGTATGGCGGCAAATTTTGCCGCCGGTGACGGTAACGGCAATCTTCATGAAGTGATGATTGCGCTGCAAAAGGCGAATGTTTCATTTCAGGAAATGGTTCAGGTTCGAAACAAGCTGGTAACCGCTTATCACGATGTGATGAATATACAGGTCTGATATCTTTTACGGCACCTGCAAACGACAACGGCGCCAT
>CAJBIL010000099.1 GCA_903953145.1 uncultured beta proteobacterium | reverse complement strand
CTTCAATCCATAGTCGAACAGTGATCTCGGCATTGGCCCCGAAAATCTGATCAGGAGGGCTTTTGGGGTCCAGATATTCGCCTGGTTGAAATACGCGGCGGGCAATCGCGTTGTCCTGCGTGTCGGTCAACGAGAGTTCGAGCGAGGGGTAGGCTTGGGCGTATGCTGCACGGTTACGTAGCGTAGATTGAAGAATCAGCAGGTTGCTGCGTGACGGGTCGGCTTGCAGGTCGGATGTTTCGATACTTACCAGTTCGGCTTGGCGTGGTAGCGGAAGCTTAGAGCCGAGCGCCTCACTGAATTCAGCAAGTAAATTTCGCGTACCGGGCAATGCAACAGCAATTTCGCTACGGAAATAGAAAACCAGTTGGCTAATCAGCGCGAGCAGCAGAAATACCGTAACCAAGGTGAACGGCCAACGGGTATTCGTCACCGCCGACGGTAATGACGGGCTGCTCATAACGCCTTCGGCCCACTTGCTGTAACCCGGAATTTCAGTCGTTTCACGCGGGACGATCAGACCAGAAGCTTTGGCAAGTGCTTCTGCTGCTGCATCGCTCAGCGCTTCTGCGGCAGGCAACTTGTTATCGACCAAGGGTTCGAGCAGGATATCAACAACATCAACTGGAAGCAGTTTTGACGTTGGCAGTATTGGTACGTCAACGCACGCGGGCGCGTGCCCTTCTGCGGTTGTAGGCAAAGCGGTTGCTGGACGGGTCTCTTCAAGAAGGCCGTCGAGTGCGTTAAAAACAAACTGACATTGACCGCAACGAACTTTACCGGCACGCACCTTGAGTTGCTCGGGTGTGACCCGAAATATCGTTGCGCAGCCGGGGCAGCGTGTTTTCACCGGCTTATTTCCGGGTTCCTGCCAGGCAGACCCAGCCTTCGCGTGTGTCGGCGATGCACAGAGAGGCGTACGGTGCGTAGATACCAATAAGCTCATCGGCTTGTTCGGCAAGAATGCCGGATAGTGCCAACTGACCGCCATGGCGGACGTGGCCGGCAATCGCGGGCGCAAGTGCCTTGAGTGGATTGGCGAGAATATTGGCGACCACAATGTCGAATTGCCCGCTTATCGGGCGTGCCGAGTCGTCAAAATGGGCGCTTGCCTCGTTGCGTTCGGCGTTATTGCGTGCAGCAGTCACCGCCTGGGGGTCGATGTCGACGCCAAGCACATTGCTGGCGCCTAACTTGGCGGCCGCAATTGCCAGAATGCCTGAGCCACAGCCGTAGTCGAGAAGCGAAACGCCGGGGGTAACAACCCGTTCCAGCCACTCAAGGCACAGACGTGTTGTCGGATGCGAACCCGTACCGAAGGCCATCCCCGGGTCGAGGACGAGCACCAGCGCAGCGGGGTCGGGCGCTTCGTGCCAGGAGGGAACGATCCATAGACGCTCGGAGACACGAATCGGGTCGAACTGCGATTGGGTCAGTTGCACCCAGTTTTGTTCGGCAATATTTTCCAGGGTAAAAGTTGGTACCTGGCCAAGTCCGGCGCTTGTCGAGCAACTAGCAATCAGTTCGTCGGCGTCCGTGCCTGCTTCAAGCAGGACAATCACACGTGACCGCTCCCAGCCTGGTGTAGTGACCGACCCGGGTTCGCCGAACTGCGGCGTTTCCGCTGGCGTACCCGCATCAGCATCCTCGATGCTCGCCGAGAGCGCACCGGCCTCAAGCAGTGCATCGGCCAGCGCCTCAGCGTGACTGCAGTCAGTCTCGATGCTGACGGAAAGCCAAGTCATTTTGTGCTCTGTTCTTTTGTGCTCATTTTCCGGGCGTTCAACTGCCTTTCTTCAACTCATCTTTGGCAGCGAGCTTGTGTTCCAGATAGTGAATGCTGGTGCCCCCCTCGATAAAGCGGGCGTCCTGAAGTAACTCCTGATGCAAGGCAATATTGGTTTTGATACCTTCGATGCTCATTTCCGACAGCGCAATGCGCATGCGGCGAATTGCCTGGTCACGAGTATCTCCATAAGAAATCACCTTGGCGACCATCGAGTCGTAATGTGGCGGCACCGTGTAGCCCTGATAAATGTGTGAATCGACCCGAATACCAGGGCCGCCGGGCGGGTGATAAAACGAGATCTTGCCGGGAGATGGGACGAACGTGTAGGGATCTTCG
>CAJBIL010000098.1 GCA_903953145.1 uncultured beta proteobacterium | reverse complement strand
GTGGAATGATTTCGCGGGTCACGCCCTGGCTGGCCAGCGACTGCCCGGCCATACAGCGCGCAGCGATTTTCGCCAGTTGCAGGCCGGTGGCCTTCGACACAAAAGGCACGGTGCGCGACGCACGCGGATTCACTTCAAGCACATAAACGATGTCGTGCTGGATCGCGAACTGCACGTTCATCAGGCCGCAAACGTTGAGCCCCTTGGCCATCAGCTTGGTCTGCCGGCGCAATTCGTCCTGCACTTCTTTGCTCAGCGAATACGGCGGCAGCGAGCAGGCCGAATCGCCCGAGTGCACGCCGGCCTGTTCGATATGCTCCATGACGCCGCCGATAATAACTTCGTTGCCGTCGGATAAGGCATCGACGTCAACTTCAACAGCATCGTTTAGGAAGCGGTCAAGCAGTACCGGCGAATCATTGGAGACCTTCACCGCCTCGCGCATGTAGCGCTCAAGGTCACGCGGCTCATGCACAATCTCCATCGCGCGACCACCCAGCACATAGGAGGGGCGAACCACCAGCGGATAGCCGATTTCGGTGGCCAGACGCAGGGCATCGGTTTCGGTACGGGCGGTACGGTTCGGTGGCTGCTTGAGGCCGAGTTCATGCAACAGTTTCTGGAAGCGCTCGCGGTCTTCAGCGGCGTCGATCATGTCGGGGCTGGTGCCGATAATCGGCACGCCATTGGCTTCGAGGTCACGCGCCAGCTTGAGCGGCGTCTGGCCGCCGTACTGGACGATGACGCCGACCGGCTTTTCGATGGCGACGATTTCGAGCACGTCTTCGAGCGTCAGTGGCTCAAAATAAAGGCGATCCGAGGTATCGTAGTCGGTCGACACGGTCTCCGGATTGCAGTTGACCATGATCGTTTCGTAGCCGTCTTCGCGCATGGCAAGCGCGGCATGCACGCAGCAGTAATCGAACTCGATGCCCTGCCCGATACGGTTTGGACCACCGCCAAGCACCATGATCTTTTTCTTGTCACTCGGCTTCGACTCGCACTCTTCCTCGTAGGTCGAATACATGTAGGCGGTGTCGGTTGAAAACTCGGCGGCACAGGTGTCAACACGCTTATAGACCGGGCGCACATTCAGTGCGTGGCGACGTTCGCGAACGGCGGTCTGCGTAATGCCCATCAGCGTCGCCAAACGTTTGTCGGCAAAACCGGCACGCTTCAGATGCCATAGCTCATCGCGCGACAGCGAATCAAGCGTACGCCCGCGAACAATTTCGGCCTTCTTGTACAGATCTTCGATCTGCGCGAGGAACCACGGGTCGATATTGGTCAGGCGCTGGATGTCTTCCAGCGACAAACCGATACGGAAAGCATCCGCGATATACCAGAGCCGGTCGGGGCCCGCTTCGGCGAGTGCTGTCTCAATTTCTTCACGATCGACCGATTTTTCGTCAAAACCATCGACGCCCACTTCAAGACCGCGCAAGGCTTTTTGCAGTGATTCCTGGAAGGTGCGACCAATCGCCATCACCTCGCCAACCGACTTCATCTGTGTGGTCAGGCGTGAATCGGCAGTCGGGAATTTTTCAAAGGCAAACCGTGGAATCTTGGTAACGACGTAGTCGATCGACGGCTCAAACGATGCCGGCGTCTTGCCACCGGTGATTTCGTTCGCCAGCTCGTCAAGCGTGTAACCGACGGCCAGCTTGGCAGCAACCTTGGCGATCGGGAAACCGGTGGCCTTGGAGGCCAGTGCCGACGAGCGCGATACGCGCGGATTCATTTCAATGACGATCATGCGGCCATCGGTCGGGCAGATCGAGAACTGCACGTTCGAGCCGCCGGTATCGACACCGATCTCGCGCAGCACCGCCACCGAGGCGTCGCGCATGATCTGGTATTCCTTGTCAGTGAGTGTCTGCGCCGGCGCCACGGTGATCGAATCGCCGGTATGAACGCCCATCGGATCGAAGTTTTCGATTGAGCAGATGATGATGCAGTTGTCTTTTTTGTCGCGGACAACCTCCATCTCGAACTCTTTCCAGCCGATCAGCGATTCTTCAATCAATAGCTCACTGGTCGGGCTGGCTTCGAGGCCGCGCTTGCAGATCTCGACGAACTCTTCCTGATTGTAGGCAATACCGCCACCCGAACCACCCATCGTGAACGACGGACGGATGATCGCCGGGAAGCCGATCATCGCCTGCACCTGCTGCGCCTCCTCCATCGAGTGCGCAGCGGCCGAACGCGCCGAACCG
>CAJBIL010000097.1 GCA_903953145.1 uncultured beta proteobacterium | reverse complement strand
CGCCGTCTGAGCGGTATCGCCGCGCAAGGTAAAACGCTCGCCACGCCGCGCAATCGCTACATCCAGCGCCGTCTCGATCTGCCGCAGGTTTTCGTCAAGCGAACCACACAGATTAGCCAGCTGCGTGTTGTTTACCGGGGAAAGCAGCAGCTCGATTGCGCGTCGTTTAGGCGCAGGCGTTTTGTCGCTCATGGATTGCTGGCGACGGCGTGTGTCACTTCGCGGGTCACAATTTCGCCGCGCAATGAATGCGGCAGCGCTGCGGTGATCCGCACATCAACAAAACTGTGAATCAGGCGAGGATTGCCGGCAAAGTTAACCACCCGGTTGTTATCCGTACGGCCGGCCAGTTCACTGGCATCCTTCTTCGACAAGGCCTCAACCAGCACGCGCTGCACCGACCCAACCATCGACTGCGAAACTATCTGCGCCAGCTCTTCAATGCGCTTCTGCAAGCGTTGAAGACGTTCGAGCTTGATCGCCTGCGGCGTCTCATCAACCAGCTCCGCCGCCGGCGTACCGGGACGCGAACTGTACATGAACGAGAAAGACGCATCGAAACCGACGTCGTCAATCAGCTTCATCGTCTTCTCAAAATCATCCGCCGTCTCCCCGGGGAAGCCGATGATAAAGTCTGACGACAGCGATAAATCCGGGCGCGCCGCACGCAACTTGCGCACCAGACTCTTGTACTCAATCGCCGTATAGCCACGCTTCATCGCCGCCAGCACGCGATCAGAGCCGGACTGCACGGGCAGGTGCAGATGCGAAACCAGCTTCGGCTGGGTTGCATACACGTCGATCAAACGTTGCGACACTTCGCGCGGGTGTGAGGTCGTGTAACGAATGCGCTCGATACCGGGCATTTCGGCAATGTATTCGATGAGCAGCGCCAGATCGGCGAGTTCAGTCAAACCCTCTTCTCCGGCCGCCATCAAGCCACGATAGGCATTCACGTTCTGCCCGAGCAGCGTCACTTCCTTAACACCCTGCGCGGCCAGCCCGGCGACTTCAGTCAGAATATCGTCGAACGGGCGCGAAACCTCTTCGCCGCGCGTGTAAGGCACGATGCAGAAGGTGCAAAACTTGCTGCAACCCTCCATGATCGACACAAAAGCCGAAGCGCCCTCCACCTTGGCCGGCGGCATGTTGTCGAACTTCTCGATTTCGGGGAAAGAAATATCAACCTGCGACTTACCTGAGCGGCGCCGGTCCGCAATCAACTGCGGCAGGCGATGCAATGTCTGCGGGCCGAAAACGATATCAACATAAGGCGCCCGGGTCACAATCGCCGCGCCTTCCTGGCTCGCAACACAACCACCCACGGCGATCACGAGGTCGGGCTTACTCTTCTTGAGCAAGCGGACGCGGCCAAGATCATGAAAAACCTTCTCTTGCGCCTTCTCACGCACCGAGCAGGTATTAAAGATAATGATATCCGCGTCTTCAGGCGTATCCGTCTTGATAATTTCTTCAGAAGCACCGAGTACGTCGGCCATTTTGTCCGAATCGTACTCGTTCATCTGGCACCCGAAGGTACGGATGAACAGTTTTTTGGCCATCTTTTACTTGATTAAATTAACGTGGATCCGGCGCTGACGCCTCAGCCGGCGTCAGCATCCAGACGCGAAAAACAGCGCCGGAAGCATCCGTGATGTAACGAACATAAGCCGCTTCCTGAACCGCCGCCGGCATGATGATAAAATTTTGCGCCGTTCGAATCTGCGCCGCAGGCGCCAGCCGCAGCATCTGACCATTGATCAGCACACTCCCATCAACCGGCGGCTGCATCTCACCCCGCCGGGTTTCAGCAGGAAACGGACGAACCATGCCACTACCCTGCAACGTCTGCTGCGAAGGCTGTATCGACGAATCACCGGCAGAACCGATCACGCTGGTAATTATTGCGGAGACGATGGTGGGTACAGGCATAGGCGCATTATAGACAAGCTCGCCAGCAAGTGGCAGCCTCATTGCAAGAAACGCGCTTGACCAGAAACACGCACCAAACTATACTTCCGCGCCCTAGATGGTGATGTAGCTCAGATGGTTAGAGCGGTGGATTCATAACCCACAGGTCGGCAGTTCGATCCTGCCCATCACCACCAATCTACGCTAACCTGCTGTTATGACTGGAAAAGCTTATAACAGCAAGGCTTATGGACTCAACGGTGTGGCTCAAACTGTGGCTCAATCAGGAGCCGCAAAAGTGCAATATGTTGAGCAACGTGGTCTGTCTTTCTGGTTTCGCCGGCGTGCCCCGAAGCCTTTTCGACCCAATAACGCCATCATCCTTGATGACATTCTTGCTACGGTGGGCAGCAACGGTTACGTTCGCTTCTCACTAAAAACATCCAACCGCAAGGATGCTGGCAGTCTCGCCAGGAAGTACGCCCACCTGCTTGACAAAGCGGCTGAAAAAGCCAT
>CAJBIL010000096.1 GCA_903953145.1 uncultured beta proteobacterium | reverse complement strand
GCCGAAGTAGGGCGGCGAATCCTCGCCAATGTCCGTGAAAACGATATTGCAGCTCGTTTAGGGGGCGATGAGTTTATCGTCGTCCTGACCGAATCGGGAGAGCAGGGCAGTGTCGCGGTACTCGCCCGTAAATTGCTGTACGCGTTGGCTCGACCCTATACCGTCGCCAAAGGGCAGGCTGATGTTTCAGCTTCAATCGGTGTTGCACTTTTCCCGGAAGATGGAAAAAATGCGGATACATTGATCAAGTCGGCTGACAAAACCATGTACCGAGCAAAGAAGGCAGGGCGTCGGTGCTGTTATTTCAGCAACGGGGCAATCGAACATCTGGATTGAAAAAACGATGCAAGAACAAACCGCTAAAACAACCTATTCCCTGATCGGTGGTGAAACTACGGTGATCGCACTGTGTGCACACTTTTACGATTTAATGGATCGTACGCCTCAATTCGCGCCGATTCGTGCCATGCATCCGGTTGATCTGAAATCGTCACGCGACAAATTGTTCATGTTTTTGTCGGGCTGGATGGGCGGTCCTGATCTTTTTGTTCAGAATATCGGCCAGCCAATGCTACGCAGGCGACACATGCCTTTTGCGATTGGCACTGCGGAGCGTGATCAATGGGTAGCCTGCATGGCGCTGGCCATGGAGTCTGCCGGCATTGAGGAAGCAATACGCGAAAAATTACTCGACTCTTTCTTTCATACCGCAGATTTCATGCGGAACCGTGAAGATTGATGATTCGACTGATGATTTTTTGATTACCGACGGTATCTAAAAATACTTTTTGCAGCGCAACAATGCGGGCTCGGGGTGTGCTAAGATTGCCGCCTTTTATCAAAGAGTTAGCCCGACATGTCCCGTCCCGTACGTAACATCGCCATTATTGCCCACGTCGACCACGGCAAGACCACGCTCGTCGATAAGCTGCTGCATCAGGCAGGCACCTTCTCTGCCCACCAGCACATCGCCGAACGCGTCATGGATTCGAACGATCTTGAAAAAGAGCGGGGCATTACGATTCTCGCCAAGAATCTGGCCGTTGATTACGAAGGCGTGCATATCAATATCGTTGATACGCCGGGCCATGCCGACTTCGGCGGCGAAGTTGAGCGCGTGCTGTCGATGGTCGATGGCGTGTTGCTGCTGGTGGATGCCGTTGAAGGCCCGATGCCGCAAACGCGTTTCGTGACCAAAAAGGCGCTGGCGCTGGGTCTGAAGCCGATTGTCGTGGTTAACAAAATCGACCGTGACGGTGCGCGCCCGGATTGGGTCGTCGATCACACCTTCGATCTCTTCGATAAGCTCGGTGCGACTGACGAACAGCTTGATTTCCCGGTGATCTATGCATCGGCCATTAATGGCTACGCCACAATGGATCTGGCCAAGCCGTCAACCGACATGCGTCCGATGTTCGACGCGATTCTCAAACACGTTTCGCCACCCCATATCGACGAAATCGACGGCGCGCTGCAACTGCAGATTTCCGCACTCGATTACTCGACCTACGTTGGCCGCATCGGCATTGGCCGCATCCAGCGCGGTCGTCTGAAGCCGGCACAGCAAGTCACCGTCGTTTATGGCCAGACCAACGAACATGGCGCCCCCAAGACCGCCAAGGTCAATCAGGTCTTCGGTTTCCGTGGTCTTGAGCGCGTGCCGCTTGAAGAAGCGGTCGCTGGCGACATCGTGCTGGTCACCGGTATCGAAGAATTGTCGATCGGTTGCACGATTACGGATAACGAAAAGTGCGAAGCCTTGCCGATGCTGAAGATCGACGAGCCAACCCTGAACATGACGTTCATGGTCAACAGTTCGCCTTACGCCGGCCAGGAAGGCAAGTTTGTCACCAGCCGCCAGATTCGCGACCGTCTGACCAAGGAACTGCTGACCAACATGGCGCTGCGCGTTGAAGAAACAACCGACAGTGATAGCTTCCTCGTGTCCGGTCGTGGCGAACTGCACCTGACGATTCTGCTTGAAACCATGCGTCGTGAAGGCTTTGAACTGGCGGTTGGCCGGCCGCGCGTGATTTTCAAGGAAATCGACGGCGAGCAGTGTGAACCGTATGAAATGCTGACGCTTGATGTTGAAGAGACGCACCAGGGCGGCGTCATGGAAGCGCTGGGCTATCGTCGTGGCGACTTGCAGGACATGGTTTCTGACGGTCGCGGTCGCGTCCGCCTCGAATACCGGATTCCGGCGCGTGGCCTGATCGGCTTCCAGGGTGAGTTCCTCAACCTGACACGCGGCACCGGCCTGATTAGTCACGTTTTCGACGACTACGCGCCGATCAAGGGCGACATGCCGGGTCGTCGTAACGGCGTGCTGATTTCATCAGAGCAGGGTGATGCTGTCGCTTACGCGCTGTGGAAGCTACAGGAACGCGGCAAAATGTTCTCGGTGCCGGGCGATAAGCTGTACGAAGGCATGGTGATTGGCATTCACAGTCGTGAGAATGATCTGATCGTTAACCCGATCAAGGGTAAGCAACTGACCAACGTGCGTTCGTCGGGTACGGATGAAGCCGTTCGACTGGTACCTGCGGTTGCCCTTACGCTGGAGTCCGCTGTCGAGTTTATTGACGAAGATGAACTGGTTGAAATTACGCCGAAGAATATCCGTATTCGTAAGCGTTATCTCAACGAGCACGAACGCAAGCGGGCTTTGCGCGAATCCTGATCATCATGAAAAACCGGCCGCAAGGCCGGTTTTTCATGGTGCATTTGTCGGGTGATTTAGTGTTTGTCTGGTGTATGCAAAACCGTCAGACAAGACCTTCAAATAATTGCACCTGCACAGTCTCTCCGGCAATAACGTTGCCACGATCCTGTTCGATAACGATCAGGCAGTTGGCGTCCGACATTGAGCGCAGAATGCCCGAGCCCTGTGCGCCGGTGGGGCGAACCACCCATTGACCGTTTTCGCTGGTCAGCAGTCCGCGCTGTAACTCGGTACGGCCGGGAAATTTTTTCAAGGGGGCAACGCAGGTGGCCGGTAGTAAAGGAACCGCAGGAATCGGGCTGGCCCCCATCAGGGTGTAGAGCGCATCACGCACAAACTGGTAGAAGGTGGCCATTACGGCGACCGGGTTACCCGGCAGACCAAACAGCCAGGCTGCGTGCGGGGCCTCGCCGATCCGGCCGAAAGCCATTGGGCGACCGGGTTTCATGGCGATTTTCCAGAACAGCACTTCACCCATTTTCGCCATTAACTGCTTGACGAAATCAGCTTCGCCGACAGAAACGCCGCCGCTAGTAATCACCACGTCCGCATTGGCCGCCGCCTCAGAAAATGCGGCTTCGAGCAAAGCGGGGTCATCACGCACTACGCCCATATCAATCACGTCGCAGCCGATTCTCGAGAGCATGCCAAACAGGGTGTAGCGGTTGCTGTCGTAAACTTCGCCTTCCGCAAGCGGGGTGCCAATCGAGCAAAGCTCGTCACCGGTCGAAAAAAATGCAACACGCAGCCGTCGCTTAACCGAAACTTCGGCAAACCCCAGAGATGCCATGAGGCCGAGTTCTGCCGGGCGTACCAATTTGCCAGCGGCAATGGCCGGCTGGCCGATGGCAAGGTCTTCGCCGGCAAGTCGAATATTCTGACCAAGGCGTTGCCCGGCCGGTACCAGAACAAAATCACCCTCGGTTTGTACGACTTCCTGGATAACGACCGTATCCGTGCCTGGCGGCGGTATCGCGCCCGTCATGATGCGAACGCATTCGCCAGCGCGAAGGCTACCGTCAAAAGCATTGCCGGCCAGGGCGACGCCAACAACCTTGAGGCGCGACACGGCGCTCTGCTCGAGGTCAGCAAAACGCAGGGCAAAACCGTCCATCGCCGAGTTATCGTGTGCCGGCACATTACAGGGGGCGATAACGTCTTCCGCCAGTACCCGGCCCAGTGCGCTGCGCAAGGCAACGCGCTCGCGGGCTGCCATCGGCGCCAACTGGCCGAGGATGAACTGGCGTGCCTGATCGACCGAAAGTGCATTTGGGTCGTAGTCGTCCTGGCAGCTGAATTTGGCGGAAAGGCTCATTCTGTATCTGTATCCGTTGATGATTGTTGTGATTTGTTGCCGCAAATGCCCCGCCCCAGGTGAGGTAGCGCATTGAGAAAGCAAGCGGATTGTTACGCAGTGAGTCTTCGAGGGGCACGCATTAGCCGCCGGTCATCGACATGAAGCGGATGACCTGGGGCGAATCCATTTGCCCGGTAAAATCATGGCCCTTCGCTTTGATGCCCATGGTGTGCATGATCGCCTGTTTGAGTGGTTCGTCATCGTCCGGATGGTCGCGTAGCAAGGGCAGCAGGTTGATCGCGTCATTGTTGCCGAGACAGGGGTAGAGGTCGCCTTGCGCGGTAATCCGCACGCGATTGCAGCTATCGCAGAAATTGTGGCTGTGCGGCGAGATGAAGCCGACACGCGTTTGCGTATCCGGGATCAGCCAGTAACGTGCCGGCCCACCGGTGGTTTCAGTTGAAGGTAGCAGGGTGAAGCGAGTTTGCAGGCGCTTGAGCGCTTCTTCACTGCTGAAATAGGTGGATTGCCGTCCGTGGCCGATTTCACCGAGTGGCATTTCTTCGATAAAGGCAATATCGATTCCCTGATCAACTGCGTACTGCGTCAGATCAATAAATTCGTCATCGTTACGGCCGCGCATCATCACCGTATTCAGCTTGATACGCGAAAAGCCGGCCGCTTTGGCTGCGTCGATGCCGCGTAACACCTTGGTCAGATCGCCGATCCTGGTAATTTCCTTAAAGCGGTCAGCACGCAAGGTGTCAAGGCTGATGTTGATGCGCTTCACACCCGCGTCAAGAAGCGGTTGGGCAAAACGATCCAGTTGCGAACCATTGGTGGTGATTACGACTTCTCGCAGGCCCTCAAGCTGGGCGATCTGCGCCATTAGCCAGACGGCGTTCGGGCGGACCAGCGGTTCGCCGCCGGTAACGCGGACTTTGGTCACGCCAAGCCCGACAAAACAACGGGCAATCCGCAAGCACTCTTCCAGCGTCAACACTTGGGAGCGCGGCAGGAAGGTCATCTCCTCGGCCATGCAGTAAGTGCAACGGAAATCGCAACGATCCGTGATAGACAAACGGATGTAGGTAACGTGACGTCCGTATTTGTCAATCAATGTGCCATCAGCATGTTTGGAGGTGGCGGCAGAAGTCGGCGGCACAAAACCGTTCAGGGCAGCGGGAAAAGAGTCGGACTTCAGGGATTCGTTACGCATGTGTACGCTTACAACGCTAAAGGGGGAAAGTGTGCGCCTGATTATAGCGAACTTCGTACCGCCTTCAAGTAGAAACGTCGGCACGCCAAACCCCTAAAGACCGCGCTGCTGCTAATGTTTTAGCGATGGCTCCGTCATGTGCTTTGCTTTAGAATCGACCCTTCCGGCGGCGCCTAGCCTCACACTTTTGACTCATTCATGGACGCATAGATCGCAATGTTGACTATTTTCCAAAAAGGCCAGCTCCCGAAACGCCTGCACGAGTTGCAACAGATGTCGCTTTTTGTCGGTTTAACGCGCCGTGAAATGAAAATTATCGATGGTTTCATGCATGAACGCAGCTACCTCAAGGACGAAGTCGTTTTTGATGAGGGCGAAGAAGGGCAAGGCATTTACCTGATCCTTGAAGGCAAGGTGCTGATCTGCCATCAAGGGCAGGCAGATACACCGATTGCCGTACTTGAAGCAGGTAACTTTTTCGGTGAACTCGCGTTGCTCGACGACGCACCACGCGCCGCGCAAGCCCGAGCCGCTGAAAACTGCACGCTGGTCATCCTGTTCCGTGGTGATTTTTTAAGCCTGATGCTGTCGCATGCGCTGATTGCCTCCAAACTGGCCCTGCAATTGGCGCGACATCTCGGTGCGCGCTTGCGCAAGGTGGTACGCAGCGATCTGGGGCCGTTATGAGAGCAGGGCGCTATCGCTCGGGGCCGCTCGTCTGGTGCGCCATTCTTGCAGCAACCTGCCTGCTGCTTTTTCTCTTCCAGAAAATTCTGTGGCTGGTTGTTCCTTTTCTTTTTGGCCTGATCATTTATTACCTGCTTTACCCCCTGCAACAGCGCCTGGTACTGGCCGGCATGTCACGCGACACTTCTGCGGCGGTGGTCAGTTGTGTCGCATTTTCAATGGCGGCAGGGGCTTTTGCGTTAATGCTGCCATGGTTCGGTTCGCACATTGTGGCGTGGCAGGCCTCGGGAACACGCTATATCGATGGCGGTCTGCGTTTCATTGTGACGACCATTGCCGGGCTGGAAGGCAGTTTTTCGCTGGCGGCCAAGGCAAATTTGAGCGATCAGGTGGCGCACCAGATTACTGCACTGAGCGATAAACTGGCCGGTGCTTATCTTGCAGATGCCGCGCTCACCGCTGCGGCATGGCTGCCCTCGCTGCTGCTGGCGCCTTTTCTGGCTTTTTTCTTTTTACGCGATGGTTGGCGTTTCAAGAAATTTTTAAGCCGGGCGGTGCCGAATGCCTTTTTTGAACGGACGCTTTATCTGCTCGATCAGGTCGATAAGACGGCACGGCTTTATTTTCAGGGTTTGATCAAGCTGACGGTGCTCGATACGTTGTGCCTGGCCATCGGGCTCTGGCTGATTGGCGTTTCGGCGCCTTTTTTGCTGGGTTTGATTACCGCGGTTCTGTCCTGGGTGCCATTTGTCGGCTCGATTCTCGGCTGCCTGCTGGTTGTTTTGGTGGCTGCGACGGATTACCCCGGCGACCCGGCCATTGCCTACAGTGCCATCGGCCTGTTTATCTGGGTGCGCTTGCTCGACGATTTCTTTTTCATGCCGCTAACCATTGGGCGTAGCCTGAAACTGCACCCCTTGCTGACTGTAGTCATGATTTTTGTCGGCGGCGCAGTGGCTGGCGTGGCAGGCCTGATGCTGGTTTTGCCCTTGCTTGGCGTGGTCATGGTGCTCGGGGAGACGGTCGGCGAAGTCGTGACTGATCCGCGTTTGCGAGCGCGACACAAATTCGCAAAGAAACTAAGGCACCGGCAAGTCACGCGCGATTTGCGCTGCTGATGCCGTTTTTATCTGCACGATCAGCAGACTCAATTTGATGAATAGGCGCCAATGATTAGCCATACCAGCCAGCAGTCGCTGACAAGATTTTCTTTGAATAACGAGCGGCGGCGCTTGTTGCAGGCGGCGTTCAGCGCCGGGATGCTTTCATTTATGGGCTTGCCGGCAGCGCTGGCGGCAGGCGCAAGGCCGGCCATTGGCTTCAATCCCATTGCAGCATCGCTCAATGACCTGGTTCGGGTGCCCGATGGCTACTCGGTTGCCTTACTTTATGCTTGGGGCGATCCGGTTTCCGATGGCGCGGTGTTCAAGGCAGACGCCAGTAACAGCGTGGTGGAGCAGGCCGGGCAGGCGGGCATGCATCATGACGGCATGCACTTTTTCCCCTTGATCGAAAATGGGCAGGCGTCATCAACGCACGGCCTGATGTGTATCAACCATGAATATACGGATGATGGCTTGCTGCACCCGGATGGAATGGCCGACTGGAGCCACGCCAAAACACTCAAGTCGCAAAACGCGCACGGTGTCTCGGTGATCGAAGTCGAGCGCAAGGCCGTCGGTAAAGCATTGCGCTGGCAACTGGTGCGCCCCTCGAAATTCGCCCGGCGGATTACCGCGCGAACGCCAATCCGCATCACCGGCCCGGCGGCCGGTGCGCCGGCGATGCGTACCAAGGATGACCGGCGCGGCAATGTGGTGTTCGGCACGCTGGCCAATTGCGCCATGGGCGTGACGCCCTGGGGCACTTATCTAAGCTGCGAAGAAAATTTCAACGGCTATTTCAACGGCCTTGAAACACCAACGACGGATCAGAAACGTTACGGCCTGCGTGAGAAGGGCGCCGGCTATCGCTGGCACGAGCACGATAGCCGTTTCGATGTGATGACTGAACCCAATGAGGCGAATCGCTTTGGCTGGGTTGTCGAGATTGATCCACATAATCCGATGAAAGCCCCCGTCAAGCGGACAGCGCTCGGGCGCTTCAAGCACGAAAGCGCCACCGTCACGCTGGCAAAAAGCGGGCAGATTGTCGTTTACATGGGCGATGACGAGCCTTTTGAATACCTCTATAAATACGTTTCACGCGACCGTTTTGATGCTGCCTTGCCGGCCACTGCAAGCAGTCTGCTGGATTACGGCACGCTGTACGTTGCACGCTTTGGCGATGCCGGTCGGGGTGAGTGGCTGGCGCTCGAATTTGGCCAGAACGGGCTGACTGAAGCCAATGGCTTCAGCGATCAGGCCGATGTGCTGATCCGCACGCGGCAGGCGGCCGACCGTGTCGGTGCAACAAAAATGGATCGCCCCGAAGGGATTGCCGTGCATCCGCAGAGCGGCGAGGTTTTCTGCGCGCTGACCAATAACAGCCAGCGCGGCAAGGGCGATGCGCCGTTGCCTGACGCGGCCAATCCACGGCAGGAAAACACTTTCGGCCATATCATTCGCTGGCAAGAAGAAACAGGCGGTCAAGCCGATAATTCAGGCAAGAGTTTCAACTGGTCTATTTTCCTCCTCTGCGGCGACCCGCAGCACGCCGATGCGAATAAGCGTGGCAACATTAAAGGCGATGCGTTTGGTAGCCCTGATGGCTTGTGGTTTGACGCAGAAGGGCGTTTGTGGATTCAGACCGATGCCTCAAGCAAAGCGATGAAAGGCAGCGATTACGCGCCGCTGGGCAATAATCAGATGCTGGTGGCCGATGTTGTCAGCGGCGAGGTCCGGCGCTTTCTCACCGGGCCGAAGGGTTGCGAGATTACCGGCGTCACCAGCACGCCGGATGCGCGCAGCCTCTTCGTCAACATCCAGCACCCCGGCGAAACAGCCAACGAGCGTAGCGACCCGGCCAGGCCGATGCTGGTTTCCAGCTGGCCGGCCAATCAGTTCCCGGAAGTCACCGGCGGCCGGCCGCGCTCGGCGACCCTGGTTATTTCACGTCTGGATGGCGGCGTGGTTGGTGCATAATTGATTTGGCCTAAACAATCATCTTAAAAAGCTGCCTGCCCTGCAAGGCTGATGGATAGGCGTTCTAGCACCATCAATGGCTGAAGAGTGGCGTCAATCAACGATCTTCAGCCATCGCACTATGTAGATCACCGTTTGGTGCGCCTTACAGCGTAATTCATGAAACCGGAGTGCGGACGCATGCAAACACGGAAAATACGCCTGATCGCGGCCAGACTGCTGGCGATTCTGGCACTGGCGTTTTTCTGGTCTGAAATAGCGCTGGCGGAAGCCTATTTTGACCGCTACGGTTTATTGCCCGCCTCGCCCGCTGTCGATCTTGGTACGCAGCCGCTCGGCTACCCGTCCGGCGTCATCAGCGCCGTCATGCAGCATGACCGGATTCTCAAAAAAGCACTGGCCGATCGCCAGTTGCCGTTAAAAACACACCCCTTCCGGCGCGGCGCCGACATGGTCGCCTTGTTGACAGAGCAACGTCTGGAAGCCGGTCTACTCGGTGACATGCCGACCATTGTTGCGGCCTCGACAGGCAATGTCTGGATTGTCGGGCTGGTCAAGCAAACTTCGACCGCCATTGTCACCAAAGGCGATGTACAGGTGCGTGGCCTGACCGGTAAACGTATCGGCTATGTTGAGGTTTCCAGCGCGCATCACACACTTTTGCAGGCACTGGCTTCGGCAGGGCTGAATGAGCGCCAGGTCAAACTCGTTGCCCTTGGCGTAGACGAAATGCCTGACGCGCTTGAGCGCGGCGACATCGATGCCTTCTCCGCATGGGAGCCTGCACCCTCCGTCGCCCTCGCCAAAAACGATAAGAACCGCATCGTCTCGCGCGGCCTGAGTACAGATTATTTCGTGATCGAGCGGCATTTTGCCGAACGCGCCCCGGAAGCAGCCCGGCAAGTCGTCGCCGGCTTTATCCGCGCCATCGAATGGATGCGCCGCAGCCAGCGCAATGTCGAAACCGCTGTCGGCTGGGCGATGGCCGATGCTGAAGCCCTCTCGGGCAAACCAGCCGCGCTGTCGGTGGCGCAGATCGTTTCGATTATCAAGCGGGATATTTTGAACATACCATCGGCGCCTGCCATTTTAAGCAGCCCCGGCAAGCCGCCACTTAAAGACGAGTTCCAGTTTCTCACCAGCCTCGGCAAGCTACCACCAGGCGGGAAATGGGAAAACGTCGAAGCAGCCTTGAGCTACGACGGCTTGGCCAGGGTCATCGCTGCGCCGCGCGTCTATCAGCTCAATACGTTCGACTACGCAGATTAGGCACGCTATCCTGTTCCTCTGACCATGATAAAGCCGACCCCCAGCGCCTTTTCAACCCGGATCACCGCCTATTTTGGCGCGCTGTTTCTGGCGGCCATGGGCATCCTGTTTTTCCTCTGGTATTTTGGTTCACCCCAACTCGGGCTGATGGGTGCCAGCAATATGCGGCTCGCTGAAGCGATCCGCATCCTCGAAATTAAAGCCGACCAGCACGTTATTTCGATTGAAAATGCCCTTAACGAGCGGCGCGGGAATATTCTGGGACTTGCGGAAAACAAGGTCATCGCCCGGCAACTGGAAACAAACAACCCGTCGCTTGAGCAGGATTTTGAGCGAATCTTCGAGCGCTTGCAGCGTGCCTACCCGGACCGTTATCAAGACCTGATGATCGTCGCACCGTCCAGCCAGCAGATACAGGCGAGCAGCCTCCCCGGCCAAACCGGCCATCTTTTCGAGGATGCAGCATTGATCAAGCGTGCCGCGCAACCCGGCGCGGTCGAAATGATCGAACAACTGGCGTTGAAGGATGGTGCGCCGGCATTGGCCATCGTGCGCCAGATACATGCTCCGGATCGGGAGGGCTTCCCGAATGGCAAGCTGGTGGGCATTCTCATTGCGCTGCTCGATCTGCGACATCTGCTTGGCGAAAGCGCCCGTGCTGCGCTCACCAATAGCAAACAACATGAAAGCACTTTGCTTTTTGATCCGGCAGGTCAGCGCCTGGCGCGCTTTCCGGTTATCAGTCTGGCAAATGAACCGTTCAAACTGAATAATCAGGTGGCCGGCGGATTTGAAGGCACCTTGCTGGAAACCGATACTAACGGCAAGGAATTAGTCGTCGTTTATCGCCATCTCAAACTCAGTGGTACGCAAGGCTGGACGCTCGTGCTTTATTCCGGCCGCGAAGACGCGCTCGGCGAGTTAAAAGAGCGCGCCAATACCCTGCTGATTGCCGGAGTGCTGCTCACGCTGCTGGCCTTGTTGTTGATTCGTCTTTTTGCCCGACGTCTGACGCAACCACTGCATTTCCTGTCGACGACCGCCCGCCAACTCGGTGCCGGCGATCTGTCGGTGCGCTCGCAGGTTCTCCCGGGGACGAGCCAGGAAGTTGCTGCGCTGTCCGAGGCCTTCAATACAATGGCCGAGAGCGTCCAGAAAGCCCAGCAGACGCTTGAAGCCACTGTTCTTGAGCGCACCGTCGAGTTACGCGCCACGCTTGATGCGATTCCTGATCTCTTGTTTGAAGTCGGGCTCGACGGTTGTTATCACGCCTGCCATTCGCCGCGCCTCGACTTACTGATCGCGCCACCGGAAGATCTGCTCGGCAAGCGGGTGTCGGACGTCATGCCCCCCACAGCAACCGCGATTGTGATGGCTGCCTTGCAGGAAGCCAACGAGCGCGGCTACTCGAACGGCAAGCAAATTGCACTGGATGTGCCGCACGGCAAAATGTGGTTCGAGCTATCCATCGCCCGCAAATCAACCTCGCTGACAGAGGCGCCGCGCTTCGCCGTTCTCTCGCGAGACATTACCAGTCGCAAGCAAGCCGAAGAAAAACTGCACCTTGCTGCCAGCGTTTTTACCCACGCCCGCGAAGGCATCATGATTACGGCAGCTGATGGCAAAATTATTGATGTCAACGATGCATTCACCCGTATCACCAGTTTCAGCCGCGACGAAGTCTTCGGCAAAAACCCGCGCATCCTGAGCTCGGGCAATCAGTCCAAGGATTTCTACACGTCGTTGTGGCACGACCTGCGCGAAAAAGGCCATTGGTACGGCGAAGTCTGGAACCGGCGTTTAAATGGCGAAACCTACGCCGTGATGCAAACGATCAGCGCCGTGCATGATGCCGAGGGCCGGGTCAGCCAG
This sequence comes from uncultured beta proteobacterium, assembly GCA_903953145.1. GTDB lineage: Bacteria > Pseudomonadota > Gammaproteobacteria > Burkholderiales > Rhodocyclaceae > CAJBIL01. The sequence continues at coordinate 387 of CAJBIL010000096.1, read as the reverse complement.
TATGTCGCGCTGTTCTCCGACATTACCGCGCTCAAGGCGCACCAGAGCCAGCTTGAGCACATCGCACACTATGACGTATTGACCAACCTGCCCAACCGCGTGCTACTCGCCGACCGGCTGCAACAGTCCATGGTGCAGACGCAGCGGCGCGCCCAACTACTCGCGGTCGCCTATCTTGATCTCGATGGATTCAAAGCCGTCAACGACCGTTACGGGCACGAGATCGGCGACCAGTTGCTGATCGCTCTGGCCGCACGCATGAAAGATTCCCTGCGTGAAGGTGATACGCTGGCGCGCCTTGGTGGTGACGAGTTTGTCGCCATTTTGCTAGACCTCGCGGACGTCGCCGCCAGTCTGCCGATGCTCAGCCGTTTGCTGGTTGCTGCG
>CAJBIL010000095.1 GCA_903953145.1 uncultured beta proteobacterium | reverse complement strand
CCCGCAACAAAATCCACCCGCACCGGCCCCGGTGCCTGCGGGCTCAGATCCACCAGCTGGAGGCCGGCATCGCCTAGTTGCAAGGCAAATTCGGTATCGCCCTCCAGCGGCAACTGCAAACGCGCTGCCCAAAGTAAAGCCGCTGTCGAAAATGCAGGCGCCAGCGCCTCAACACGCACCCTGGGCTTTGACTCGCTATCCATTAGCTCGGACAAAATCGCAGGTTACCCGGTCAGTGCGGCAGGTTCTTATAGACTTTTCCGTTTTTCATGATGACGAGAAAGTTTTTGGCCGGGTCCCCCAGCAAATCAAGATTAGCCATGGGGTTACCGTCGACAAGCAACAGATCGGCCAGCGCGCCCTCCTGCACAACGCCCAGCTTGCCCGGATAGGGGTTGCGCAGCCCGGATAGTGCAAGCAACTGCGCGTTGTCATGGGTGACGAGCTTGAGAATCACTGCCGGCTTCATCCACTGGCTGAGCTTCAGGATATCGCTGTTCTGCTTCGCATTCTGCGCCGGGTCGAACAGGAAATCGGTTCCCCAGGCGAGCTTCACGCCGTATTTCCGCGCCCACTTGAAGGCGTTGTCGGTGCCGGCAATCACCTGCATTTTCTTCTTCGCATTGATCGGGTTGGCGTTCGGTGGCGGTGGGTCAAGCGCCTGCAAGCTCAACCAGATACCTTTTTCCGCAAGCAATTTCATGGTTGCTTCATCGAGCAACTGGCCATGCTCGATAGACTTGACGCCCGCCTGAACCGCACGGCGGACAGCCCGCGCCGTATAAGCATGAACGGTCACATAAGTGCCCCAGTCCGCAGCCGCGTCGACCGCTGCCTTCATCTCGTCGAGCGTGTATTGCGTAACGTCAAGCGGGTCATAGGCAGTAGCCGCCCCACCGCCTGCCATCAGCTTGATCTGAGCGGCACCGGCACGCAAGTTCTCACGGGTGGCCGTCAGCACATCATCGCGGCCATCCGCGATGTAATTGAAGCCCATCTGCTCGCCACGCGACACCTCGCCAAAAAATCGCCGCGACCGCTCGTGCGGATGCCGCGAATCCCCATGCCCGGAAGTCTGCGAAATCATTGCGCCACTGGCGTAAATCCGTGGCCCGGGTAATTCCCCCTTGTCGATCGCTGGCCGTGCAGTGAGGATCGGGCCACCGAGATCACGCACCGAGGTGAAACCGCGCATCAGCATTTGCTCTGCCTCAGCGGTTGCCCGCGCCTGAATCTCTTCGATGCTGAGTTTTGGATCAAGGAGATCCGTCTGGCTGCTCGCACTCATCACGATGTGAACATGGTTATCGATCAACCCCGGCATGAGCGTGCGTCCGCCGCCCTGAATCCGCGTCACTGCCGTTTCATCAGAAACCGCAATCGGCCTGGTAGAAATTGCCTTGATCAGATGACCGACAACGAGCACATTCGACGGCGCCGAAAGCTGGCCGGCGGTGCCGTTAAATACGCGCACATTCTCGAAGAGCACACTGGCGGGCGCGGGTGCCGCGTCCTGAATGGCCTGCGAATGCGAGCCACCCGCAAGCAACAGTGCGCCCAGTAAAATTTTCATTTGTCGTTGCATGCGACGCTCCTGTTTTTACTGCGGGGTTCTGTGTAGATGCTGACGCAATGATTGCGCTGGCCTGGCAAAAAGACGCCGCAAATGCGGGGGCGCTGATCCATGCTTCCGTTCGATGCGGCGGTCGTATGGTACACCGGCATGATAAAATCGTCGCCCTAT
>CAJBIL010000094.1 GCA_903953145.1 uncultured beta proteobacterium | reverse complement strand
AGTCAGCTACAAATCAAAAGCCTGAGCGACAACGCGAGCGGCACCACCGCCGTCAAGCTCAACGCCGGCCGCGCCTGGGGGCAGATCAAGCCGCAAACGGGCGGCCCGATTGCGAGTGCGCCACGCGTGGCGATGGAAACCCCGTCGGCGACCATGTCGATTCGTGGCACCGACTGGGAAGTCGAAGTTGCACCCGATGGCAAAACGCAGCTGGTGGTGCTCAGTGGTGCGGTCGATATGGGTAATGACTACGGCCAGATCAGCGTCGGGCGCAACGAGGCAGCGATTGCCGAAGTGGGCAAGGCACCGGTGAAAATCGTGCTGACCCAGCCGCGCGAGCGCGTGCAGTGGGTGACCGCCTATCGCTCGGAAGCCTCGCGTTATCTGGCTGCTGCCGATGCAACGCAACAAAATGATCCGCGCCTGAAAGCCGCTGCGCTTGAGCTTGAAGCCGGCCAGCTCGCCGAGGCCCGAAGTCGTTTGCAGAAAGCCCCGGACGGCTGGGTGCGCGAACTCATGCTGGCCGACATCAAGGTCAGCGAAGGCAAGCTGGCCGAGGCCATCGAGCTTTCTGCTGCGGCGGTCAAAAGTACACCCAACGCCATGCCGCGCGCCCATCTGGCCGGCCTCTTGCTAATGGCCGACCGTGCCGGCGAAGCCAAACAATTGCTGGCCGAGACACTGGCCCGCGACGCCAATGCCAGCGAAGCGCTGCTCGCCGAAGGGCGCCGCGCCCGCTTTGGCGGTGAGGCAAAAACTGCCGAACAGGCCTACGCCGCAGCGGCGCGTCTGCAACCTAAAGACGAGCGTGGCTGGCAGGGCCTCGGTATCGTCGCCAACGAGCGCGAAGACGCACCGGTTGCCCGCCGCTATCTGAATCAGGCGGCGGCGCTCAATGCGCAGGATGCCACCACCTTTGCCGAGCTCGGGACGCTGGAATCCTTCGCCAACCGCTTTGAAGCCGCGGAAGCTGCCTTCGACAAGGCGCTTGCCCTGCGCGCCGATGATTATGTGGCACTCACCGGGCAGGGCATTCTCAAGCTCAAACAGGGTAAAACCGAGGCTGCGCTGGAGGATTTTCTCAAAGCCGGGCTGATCGAGCCGCGCTACGCCCGCGCCCGCCTCTACACCGGCATCACCTACTATCAGCTGGGGCGCATCAGCCGGGCGATTGAAGAGTTCGACAAAGCCGCCGAGCTTGACCCGAAAGACCCGCTGCCCTACCTCTACGCGAGCATGGTGCATACCGACGTTTTCGATGCCGAAAAAGCCGTCTCCAGCGCCCGCGCCGCACTGGAGCGCATGCCCAACCTCAAGTCACTTAACCAGGTGGCCAACAACCAGAAGGGCGCCGCCAACGTCGGCAATTCACTGGCTTTCTGGGGCTTGAAGGATTGGGCAATGGCTTATGCACAAGATGCAGATTACCCGTTCTGGGGTGGCAGCCATCTCTTTCTGGCCGACCTTTACAGTAGCAAGTTCGCAAAAAACTCAGCGCTGTTTCAAGGCTTTTTGACCGACCCGACGGTCTTTGGCGCTGCGACCCGCTTCCAGTCACTGATCCACAAACCCGGTAACTACCAGACATTGACCCTGACCGCCGGGCAGGATAGTTCGGTTTTTGAATATGTGCCGCGCGTTACGCTCAACGGTTACAGCAACAGCAGCACGTCGCTCGCTTACTTTGTCGAGGTCGACCAGCAAAATGGCAATGTCCGCTCGGGAGAAAACTTCGCGTACAAGGACAAAACCGATTCAATCACCGCCGCACTGGGCTGGATGCCAACCAACGAACTACGCCTATTCACCTACTACAATCGCGACGATACAAAATCCAACTTCAAGAATCCGACCATCAATAACCTTGATTTCAAATCGGTCACCTCGGATCTGAGCATCGGCGGCAGCTATTATTTCTCACCCACCTTCTACGCTCAGGCGCGCGCTTCGCGCAGCAAGATCGAGGGCAGCCAGGACTGGCGTTATCCAACCACGCTGATCGGTGGCTTCACCGACGAAGAAATTTCACGCGACAACCAGGCCGGTTTGCGTTATCGCCACGAAGAAAAGTTTGAATTGGCGGGCGGCTATGAAACTGCCAAAAGCCCGGAAAGCAGCCTCCTCATCCTTGGCTTCCCCGGCCTGCTCCCCGTTTATTCCGACGGCGCACGTCTCTCCGAGCGCACCAATCTCGCCTACCTTTCGGGTAAATGGCTGTTCTCACCCAGCGCCCATGCTCAGCTCGACCTGTGGTGGACGGATTATGAGAAGAAAAATCAGGGCGAGGTGCAATCCTCCGGCACGACCCGCGCAGTGGATGAGCGATACAGCGTTAACCGCGTCAGCCCGCGCTTCGGCCTGACCCTGTCGCCCTGGCAAAACAACCGTGTGCGTTACGCCTACCAGGACTGGACCCGGCCCTCGTCGGCTGGCAGCCTTGGGCCGGCAGCCACGGCCGGCATTGCGGTTGACGATACCTTTCTGCGTTTTGGCGGCCACCAGCAACGGCATGTACTGAAGCTGGAATCCGAGTGGTCAGCCAAACTATTTACCGAAGTCAGCTACGACCGGCAGCGCGTTACCAACCTGGCCACCTACGATATCAGCCTGGCCGAGAACTTCGCCAACCTTGCCCGCCTGCGCCAAAAATCACTGACCGAAGTGGCCGATTTTTACGCCGGTACGGCAAGTGGTGAGTATGCAAATGCCAACCTGGCGTCCGACGTTCGTATGGATCAGATCAGGTTAGCCGCCAACGCCATTTTCACCAGCACGCTCTCGGGCGTTGCCGCCTACACGCATACCAGTTCGCGCATGACAGCCGGCGGCATCGACCCCTATTACCTGCCGCGCCACAGTGTACGCATCGGCACCACCTGGATGTCCCCCGCCCGCATCCGCCTCTCGTTCGACACTCTCTGGAACGCCAAAGCCTGGAGCTTCCAGGACACCGCGGCCCCCCGCGACGCCTACTGGAATGGCGCCGCATCGGCCTACTGGGAAACCGCCGACAAGAAAACCGGTGTCTCACTTTTCGTCAAAGAACTCTTCAACCCCTATACTTCCGCGTTTTACGGCGTTGCGGCGAATTTGAGGTTTTGATCCAGGCTGGAAATGCGCAAGCACCCCCTGTCGGGATAAATCCGCGCAAAGCCTGGCCTCGGGCCACGACCTACCTGACTAAAGGTTTTTAGGATCAATGTTCCAACAACTCTCCACGCTTCTGCGCTCCCCGGCCCTCGCCGACCTTGACCGGCGAAGCCTGGTCACCGTGGGGGTGGCGAGTACGGTAACCAACATCCTGCTCTTTGCGCTGCCGCTTTATTCCTTGCAGGTTTATGACCGCGTGCTCACTTCGCGCAGTGTCGATACCTTGTGGCTGCTAACGCTGATCGTGCTCGCTGCATTGATGGTATCGGCAGCGATCGATACCTTGCGGGCGCGCATTCT
>CAJBIL010000093.1 GCA_903953145.1 uncultured beta proteobacterium | reverse complement strand
GCAACACCTTCACGAACGGCGTGCAGCAAGCCCAGATTGGTGGCGAGCGAGCCGTGCATTTTCCAGTTGCCGACAACGAGTTTGGTTCGCATAGATCGGGGACGCATGAGAGGCTACCGGCAAAGTCCCGGCGTTGCAAAGCGCGCGATTATAACGACGATCTTCAGCCAAAGCGACCCGTAATGTAATCCTCGGTCGCTTTCTTCTGCGGCTTGATAAAAATTTGATCGGTGACACCAAACTCGATCAGCTCGCCCATATACATATAGCCGGCGTAGTCGGAAATGCGTGCGGCCTGCTGCATGTTGTGGGTGACGATGAGGATCGAAACGCGCTCCTTCAGTTCCATCACCAGTTCTTCGATGCTGGCCGTGGCAATCGGATCCAGCGCCGAGGTCGGCTCGTCGAACAGAATCAGCTCCGGGTCGGACGCCAATGCGCGCGCGATACACAGGCGCTGCTGCTGGCCGCCGGAAAGATTGGCACCCAATTCGCCCAGCCGGTCTTTCACCTCATTCCATAACGCGGCGCCTTTCAGCGCCGACTGAACGCGATCTTCAAGCTCGGATTTGTTGCGCATGCCGCGCACGCGCAAGCTGTAGGCCACGTTCTCGAAAATGGTTTTTGGAAACGGGTTAGGTTTCTGGAAAACCATGCTGATGCGCATGCGCACTTCAATCGGATCGACGTCATCCGAGAGCAGATTGGTATTGTCCGGCTGCAACACGATGCCGCCCCCGGCGTAGCGATTGCCGGGATACAGGTCGTGCATGCGATTGAAACAGCGCAGCAGTGTCGATTTGCCGCATCCGGAGGGGCCGATCAGCGAAGTGACCTTGCGGTCATAGACCGGCATATTGACGCCTTTCAACGCATGAAAGCTGCCGTAATAAAAATCCAACGCCTTGACTTCGGCCTTGAGCACCGGCGCGACGTCATCGCCCGGCGCACTCGCAGTTACAGGAGTTACAAGAGTTACAGGTTTCAGCATGTCGGTCACCACTTGATGTTTTTGCGCAGGCGATAGCGCAGGTAGATGGCCAGCCCATTCATCGCCAGTGTCATGAATACCAGCACGAACCCGGCTGCAGCGGCATTCACGGTAAAAGCAGCTTCCGGACGCGATGTCCAGTTGAACATCTGGATCGGCATCACCGTAAAGGGGGCAAACAACCAGTCGAACATCCCCGCCGGAGGATCACCGGCGAAAGGCGCGGGCGGCAAGAAGGCGATGAATGTCAGCGCGCCGATGGTGATGATCGGCGCGGTTTCACCAATCGCGCGCGCCATACCGATAATCACGCCGGTCAGAATGCCGGCGCTGGAATACGGCAGGATGTGATCGCGTACCGTCTGCCAGGTGGTCGCCCCGCAGGCATAGGAACCCTCACGGATCATCTGCGGAATTGCCCGGATCGCCTCGCGTGTGGCCACGATCACCACCGGCAGAATCAGCAGCGCCAACGTGAGGCCAGCCGAAAGAATGCTCTGCCCGAGGCCGAACTGATAGACAAACAAACCCAGCGCCAAGAGACCATACACAATCGACGGCACACCGGCCAGATTGGTGATGTTGATTTCAATCAGCCCGGTCACCCAGTTTTTGGGGGCATATTCTTCCAGATACACCCCTGCGGCAATACCTACCGGCACAGCGGCCAGTGCCGTCACCATCATCACCAGCACGGTGCCCACCCAAGCCGAAAGAATGCCGGCATTGGCCGCCCGGCGCGACGGGAACGAGGTGAAAAATTCCCACTCCAGCCGCGGCACGCCTTTGATCGCCATATCGGCAAACAAGACACAGAAGGACAGCACGCCCACCATCAGCGAGAGTATGCCCAGCACGGAAAACAACATATCCCAGCGTTTGGCGCGGGCGATGATCTGCCGGATCGCCTGCAAGTCAGGGGCTTTAAGCATCTCAATACACCTCGCGGTATTTCTTGCGTAGCCAGGCACCGATGAGATTGAAGACCAGGGTCATCAACATCAGCGTGAGGCCGGCGGCAAAAATGGTCTGGTAGCCAATCGAGCCGTGCGGCAGATCACCCAACGCCACCTGCACGATGTAGGACGTAATGGTGGCACCCGGCTCGGTTGGATTGAAGGTCAGGTTGGGCTGCATGCCCGCTGCCACGGCGAGAATCATGGTTTCACCCACGGCGCGGGAAATCCCGAGGATATACGCCGAAGCAATGCCGGAAGTGGCTGCCGGCATCACCACTTTGACCGCCGTCTGAAACCTTGTTGCGCCCATGGCGTAAGAGCCTTCGCGCAGCGACATCGGCACGGCACGCATGGCATCTTCAGAGAGCGAGCTGACGTAAGGAATAATCATGATACCCATGACCAAGCCAGCAGAAAGCAGACTGAAGCCCGGCAAATCAGGAAAGAGTATCTGTAGAACCGGGGTCAGCAAGGTCAGCGCAAAGTAGCCATAGACAATGGTCGGCACGCCGCCCAGCAGTTCAAGAAATGGCTTGGCGATCTCGCGTACGCGAAAGGAAGCAAATTCAGACAGATAAATTGCGATGATGGTGCCCAGCGGAATCGCAATCACCAGCGCCACCGCAGAGCTGGTCAGCGTACCGGACAGCAACACCATGATGCCGTAGTGCGCATCATCAAAGAGCGGTGTCCATTGGGTGTCAAACAGAAAATCCGACAACGGAACGTGTTGAAAGAAATTCCATGATTCCTTGACCAGCACATACACGATGGCCACGGTGGTGAACACTGAAATTGCCGCTGCACCAAACAGCAGGAACTCGATGAAGCGTTCCTTGAGATGGCGCGACGCCTTCTTGCTCAGGCGCGGACTAACCGTAACGGGCAGGGAAATCGTCATTGTTGAGCTCATCATGCGCAGTTTTTCAGTGCGTTATCTTAAAGAAAATTTGTGGGTTGCCACCACAAAAGCAGCAACCCACGGCCACTTACTCTTTCGGATCGCGCTTGAGCAGGTCGGCCACCTTGACGCCCACTTCGGCGACACCGCCAAACCCTGTGCCGGTCTTCTTCTTCTTGAAGTTGTCTAGGGCGTGCTTGTAGTCGGCATCAGAGAGCGGAACGTACTTCACCTCTTTAGCCAGCTTGCCGCCGTGCTTGAGGTAGAACTCGACGAACTCTTTGACTTCCGGACGATCCATCGCCTTGGCGCTGACGTAAATGAAGATCGGACGTGCCAGCGGCTCATATTCGCCGGCCATCACAGCAGCGATTGAGGGCGAAACAGCCTTGCCCTTGGGGTTCACCACCGGCACAGCCTTGAGCTTGTCTTTGTTTTCGTCGTAATACGCGAAGCCGAAGTAACCCAGCGCATTGGCGTCACGCGTCACGCCCTGCACCAGCACGTTGTCGTCTTCTGATGCCGTAAAGTCGCCACGGCTAGCCTTGGATTTGCCATTGACGGCCTCGGTGAAGTAATCAAACGTACCCGAATCAGCGCCCGGGCCAAACAGCTTTAGCGGCGCATCCGGCCAGGCCGGGTTGATCTGGTTCCACCGGGTGATCTTGCCCTGTGCTGACGGCTCCCACATCATTTTGAGCACAGCCACCGTCACCTGCTTGAGGAAGGTGTTCTTAGGATTGACCACCACGGTCAGCGCATCAAACGCCACCGGCAGCTCGATGTACTTGATGCCGGCCTTGGCGCAATCTTCCATTTCTTTCTTCAGGATCGGGCGTGACGCATCGGAAATATCGATCTCGCCACGACAAAATTTCTTGAAACCGCCGCCGGTGCCGGAAATCCCCACAGTGACCTTGACCGCATTTTTCTTGGCCTTCTGGAACTCTTCGGCTACCGCTTCGGTAATCGGATACACCGTCGAAGAACCATCGATTTTCACGAAGGTATCGGCCAACGCACTGCCTGCACTCACAGACAGGGCGGCAGCAACGGCTGCGGTCACAACGCTGAGTTTCATGCTTTTCATATTTGAGTAACTCCTGGATTAACGATTCAAGAACGAACGGCCGGAGTTTAGGGAGCAATTGTTACAGCAGGATGAAGCTATCACGCGCATCAAACATCTGCTGTCATCTGCCCGCAACACAAAGGTAATGCGCCTGCAACAGAGTCTTTGCAGAATCAAGGCACTGAATCTGCGAGGAAAATAACCATGAAAACAGGCCATGCAAGCATCGAAAGCCGCCGCCACAGCGCCACCCCTCAGACACTACAGGTCAGCCTGGCGCGCAATGTCACAGAAGTGCAGGAAGCCCAGCGTCTGCGTTACAAGGTGTTTGTCGAAGCGCTTGGTGCTCAACTTGGCACCCAGTTCGGCGCCCAGTTTGGTGCCCATCCGACCCGCAAAACCACACGGCACGAATCAGACATGTTCGATGCCTTTTGCGACCACCTGATTGTGCGCGACACGGGCAGCGGCAAAGTGATCGGCACAACCCGTT
>CAJBIL010000092.1 GCA_903953145.1 uncultured beta proteobacterium | reverse complement strand
TTTTTCAAGACGCCACGCATGAGCGACGATCTCCAGAAAGAACTCGCGGTGGTGCGCAACGAGATCGACGGTCTTGATGCGCAACTGCTTGATCTGCTTAACCGCCGCGCAAAATGTGCACAGCAGGTCGGTGAGATCAAGGCGCGGCACGGTGATGCCGGCTTTATCTACCGCCCGGAGCGCGAGGCGCAGGTGCTGCGCCGCATTCAGGAGCTGAACCCGGGGCCGTTATCGAACGATAGCGTCACCTGGTTTTTCCGCGAAGTCATGTCGGCCTGTTTGTCGCTGGAAGAACCGCTGGGCATTGCTTTCCTCGGGCCATTGGGATCATTCACCGGCTGTGCAGCCGTCAAGCATTTTGGCCATGCGGCCAATCTTATGCCGCAAGCCTCAATTGACGATGTATTTCGCGAGGTTGAGGCCGGTCATGCGCATTACGCTGTAGCGCCAATCGAGAACTCGACTGAAGGTGCTATCGGGCGCACGCTTGATTTGTTGCTCGGTACGCAGTTGAAAATTTGCGGCGAAGTTGTGCTGCGTATCCATCAAAATCTGATGACGCGAGCTACATCGCTGACTGAAGTCAAAACCGTCTATTCTCATGCACAGTCGCTGGCGCAATGCCACGAATGGTTGAACCGGACGCTGCCCGGTGTGCCGCGTATTTCGGTGAGTAGCAATTCGCAGGCCGCACAAATGGCGGCGGCAGACTCTGCCGCTGCGGCGATTGCCGGAGAGGCTGCGGCAGAGCGTTACGACTTGCCGGTCCTCGTTCCCAATATCGAGGACGAGCCGAACAACACGACGCGCTTTGTTGTACTTGGGCGTCAGGATGCCGGGCCGTCCGGCCGCGATAAAACCTCGCTGATCATGTCGGCGCATAACCAGACGGGCGCGCTGAGTACCTTGCTGGCGCCTTTTGCCGATGCCGGTGTGTCGATGACCCGGCTCGAATCGCGTCCGGCGCGTCATACGCTCTGGGAGTATGTTTTTTATGTCGATATCGAAGGTCATCGTGATGAAGCCCCGGTTCGCGACGCGCTTGAAGAGCTTCGCCGCCGCGCGGCGTATCTCAAAGTGCTGGGCTCCTACCCGGTGGCTGCTTACTGAAAGTAAAAGACCTCCTCTGGAGGGCGCACCGGATGGCGTTCTAGCATTAGCCTGCCCGGAGAGGTAATGAATACGCCATTCTTCAGAGGTTGTTCTTTTAGATCGTTTATCCATGCGCCTTTCAGCGATGTTGCTTGAAAATTCGCTGCAAGAATCAGTTAGCCGCTGTCTTTAATTCGGAGTTTTTTTTCATGGCACTCTGCGATCAATCTCTGCCTTATATCCGCGCAATATCGCCCTATCAGCCAGGCAAGCCGATTACCCAGCTGGCTCGGGAAATGGGGATTCCGGTCGATAGCATCGTCAAACTGGCTTCCAACGAAAATCCGCTCGGGATGAGCCCGAAGGCGCGTGCAGCGATGGAAACGGCGGCGACCTCACTGGCGCGCTATCCCGACGATTTCGGATTGAAGCAGGCGCTGGCCAACCATACCGGGTTAAGCGTGGCGCACGTTGTGCTCGGCAATGGCTCGAACGATGTGCTGGATATGATTGCCCGCGTTTTTCTCGCGCCTGGCCGTTCGGCTATTTTTGCGCAGCACGCATTTGCGGTTTATCCGATTGCCTCGCTGACGGCGGGCGCTGAGCTGATTGCCGTACCGGCCAGGGATTACGGTCACGATCTGGACGCCATGCTGGCCGCCGTTCGCCCCGATACGCGACTGATCTGGATTGCCAACCCGAACAACCCGACCGGCACTTTTCTGCCCTATGCTCAGATCAAGGCTTTCCTCGCAGCGGTGCCACCGGATGTCGTTGTTGTGCTTGACGAGGCTTATAACGATTATCTGCTGCCCGCCGAGCGCGTTGAAGCTGCTGCCTGGCTGGAGACCTTCCCGAATCTCGTGATTACCCGCACCTTCTCGAAAATCTATGGGCTGGCAGGGCTGCGCATCGGCTATGCGCTGGCTTCGGCTGAAGTCGCCGATCTGATGAACCGGGTGCGACAGCCGTTCAATTGCAACAATCTCGCACTTGCCGCAGCGACAGCGGCGCTGGATGACCACGAATTCGTCGCGCAAAGCTATACGCTCAATCGTGCGGGTATGGCGCAGATCGTTGCCGGCCTCAAGCGGCTTGGCTTTACGCATATTCCATCGCATGGCAACTTCGTTACCTTCAAGGCCGGCGATGCCGCAATGATGAATCAGAAGTTGCTCAAGCAAGGGGTCATCGTTCGTCCGGTTGCCGGTTATGGACTGCCTGAATGGCTGCGTGTAACGATTGGCACCGAATCTGAGAACAACCGCTTTCTTGAGGCGCTGGAGAAGTCGCTTTAATGGGTGATGTCCCTGAATTCGGCAAAGTCGTCATTTTCGGTGTCGGCCTGATTGGCGGCTCATTTGCGCTGGGGCTGAAGGCGGCCGGTCAGGTGGAAGAAGTCGTCGGATTTGGCCGCAGCCTTTCTTCGCTGACGCAGGCTCTTGACTTGGGCATTATTGATCGCGTTGGTTTCAATGCCGGGCAGGAGGTGTCCGATGCCGATCTGGTGCTGATCGCAACGCCGGTGGCACAAATGCCCGAGATCATGGCGCGCATCGCACCTTATCTTGGCGCTGAAACCATCGTGACCGATGGCGGCAGCACCAAGGTCGATGTGGTCGCTGCGGCACGCGCCAGTCTGGGCGACAAGCTGCCGCTGTTTGTACCTGCGCATCCCATTGCCGGCGCCGAAAATAGCGGGGCAGCTGCTGCACGGGCTGATCTTTATCTCGGGAAAAAAGTCGTTTTGACGCCGCTGCCAGAAAACACCGTACTCAACGTGGCGCGCGTGCGTTCGGCCTGGGAGTGGTGCGGCGCGTTGATCCACGAATTGGCACCCGAAGAACACGATCGTGTTTTTGCGGCAGTCAGCCATCTGCCGCATTTGCTATCGTTTGCGCTGGTCCATGATCTGGCCGTGCGCGACAACAGCGATCTTTTTTTCAGTTTCGCAGCCAGCGGTTTTCGCGATTTCACCCGCATTGCCGCGAGTCATCCCGAGATGTGGCGCGACATCTGTCTGGCCAATCGCGTTGCGTTGCTGGATGAGCTGGATCGTTACCGCGCGCAGCTTGATGCGTTGCGCGATGCGCTTCAGCGCGGTGATGGCGCACAGCTTGAAGCAACCTTCGATGTCGCCCGGACCGCCCGCCGCGCCTGGGCGGCCGACCAACCCTAAATTGCAAGAGTAACGATAGGTAACGATAGTGACTATGGAATTTCTTGATCTGCCTCCCGTCCTTTCCGCGCAGGGTGTCGTTCGTTTGCCTGGCTCGAAGAGCATTTCCAACCGCGTTCTGCTGCTGGCGGCGCTCGCAGAAGGCGAAACAGAAGTCCGTGATCTGCTGGAGTCCGACGATACGGCACGCATGCTCGATGCCCTCAAAACGCTTGGTGTTGGGGTTGAGTCGCTTGGCGCCAACGCTTTCCGCGTGCGCGGGGCGGGCGGCGCTTTTCCCGTCAAGGAAGCCGCTTTGTTTCTCGGCAATGCGGGCACCGCCTTTCGTTCGCTGACGGCAACGCTGGCACTGGCCGGCGGTCACTACCAGCTAACCGGCGTGCCGCGTATGCATGAACGGCCGATTGGCGATCTCGTCAATGCCTTGCGCCAGATCGGCGCCAACATTGCCTATCCGGGCAACGAAGGATTCCCGCCACTCGAAATTCGCCCGCCAGCACTGCTTTCGGGGCAGGCAGTCAGCGTGCGCGGTGATGTGTCGAGTCAATTTCTCACCGGCCTGCTGATGGCCTTGCCGTTGACCGGCGCTGAAACTACGGTTGAGGTGGTCGGCGAGTTGATCTCCAAGCCCTACATTGAAATCACGCTGGCGATCATGGCACGCTTTGGCGTGCAGGTGCAGCGCGAGGGCTGGCAGCGCTTCACAGTGCCGGCCGGCAGTCGTTATCGTTCGCCAGGTGTGATTTATGTTGAGGGCGATGCATCATCCGCCTCATATTTCCTGGCGCTGGGCGCCATTGGCGCGAGTGATGGTGATTCGCTACGGGTCGAAGGTGTTGGTCGTGATTCGATTCAGGGCGACGTACGCTTTGCCGATGCGCTCGCTCAGATGGGTGCGCAGATTGCCATGGGGCCCAACTGGATCGAGGCTTCGGCACCCGTCACTGGCAAGTTGCAAGGCATCTCGCTGGACTGCAATCATATTCCCGATGCCGCGATGACACTGGCGATCGCCGCAATTTTTGCCGAAGGTCCAACAACGCTCACCAATATTGCCAGCTGGCGAGTCAAGGAAACCGACCGCATTGCGGCGATGGCCACCGAGTTGCGCAAGCTTGGGGTTACCGTTGACGAGGGCGCTGACTATATTCGCGTTTTCCCGCCGGAGAAAATCACTGATCTTCATCCGGCAGCGATTGCGACTTACGATGATCACCGGATCGCCATGTGCTTCTCGCTCGCAGCATTTGGTACGCCACTTCGGATCAATGAGCCGAATTGCGTGGCTAAAACCTTCCCCGACTATTTCGAGCGTTTTGCTGCTGTCACAAAGCCGGTACCGGCCATCGCCATCGACGGTCCCTCGGCTTCAGGCAAAGGAACGGTTGCTGCGCGTGTTGCCGCTGCCCTGGGCTGGCACTATCTGGATTCTGGTGCGCTCTACCGGCTGACTGCCCTGGCCGCAAGGCGTGCCGGCATCGCCTGGGATGATGAAGTACGCGTTGCGGCGATTGCGGCGGGGCTCGACGTGGTATTCAGCGAGGGCTCAATTTTGCTCGCAGGCGAGGAGGTCGGCGAGGCGATTCGAACTGAAGAAATGTCCTCCGGCGCTTCGCAGGTTGCCGCGTTGCCGGCCGTGCGCGCGGCCCTGCTTTTTCGCCAGCGCGTATTTCGTTGTGCACCTGGCCTGGTGGGGGATGGGCGCGATATGGCGTCGGTCGTCTTTGCCGATGCCGCGACCAAGGTTTTTCTCACCGCGAGTGTCGAGGTGCGTGCTGAAAGACGCTATAAGCAGTTGATCGAAAAAGGAATCGCTGCTAACATCCTGCCTCTTTTGCAGGATCTGCGTGAACGCGACGAGCGCGATAGTCAGCGTAGCGTTGCGCCCTTGCAGCAAAGTACGGATGCCAAATTGCTCGATACCACGAGCCTCTCCATCGAAACAGCGGTGGCGCAGGTTCTGGCTTGGGCCAACAAGGCGCCGAAGTAAAGCGTCCGGCATGTGCCGGCCGCCTTGGTGTTGCCAGTTCGACGCGTCATTCCGTTTGCCCGGTAAAAAATACCGGGCGCTTTCTTTGACGGCGTGGCAAGGGCTGGCAATCGTTTTTAACTTTACCCGCAGTTATGCGGTCAGGTACTCAAATGTCTGCTAATCCCATTGTTTCAGAAAGTTTTGCCGATCTTTTCGAAGAGAGTCTCTCGCGCCAGGAAATGCGCCAGGGCGAAGTTATCACTGCGGAAGTCGTGCGCATCGACCAGAATTTTGTGGTTGTTAATGCCGGACTCAAGTCCGAAAGCTACATTGATCGTGAAGAATTCCTGAATGACCAGGGCGAACTCGAAGCCAACGTTGGCGATTTCGTCCAGGTCGCCATCGAGCAAATCGAGAACGGTTTCGGCGAAACCC
>CAJBIL010000091.1 GCA_903953145.1 uncultured beta proteobacterium | reverse complement strand
TTCCGATGGCCTGCAACTCACCCGTAGTGGCCGCGATCTTATCTTTTACATCGCCCGCGCCCGCACGCCTATGCCCAAAAGCACCCGCGAATACATCGAACGCTGCGAAACCTACCTGACCACGGGGCGCGCGCCACTGATGCCGGCGCCTTTGCCGGCTTAAACGCCCACAAGTAGATCGTGGACGGTAGGTCGGGTTTCAACCCGACAATTACGTTAAATGTCGGGCTGAAGCCACGACCTACCGACCTACCCAGCGCAGCGATTTCATCATCGACGTGTGAAGCCTAAGCTGCCTGCTTATGGTCAGCCTGTTTGTCGTAGAGGAATTCGAGGACGGCTGCGCGGCAGTCAATGTAGCGGGGATCATGGGCGAGTTCGAGGCGTTTGCGCGGGCGTGGCAGGTCGATGGTCAGTATTTCGCCAATCGTTGCGGCCGGGCCGTTGGTCATCATCACAATGCGGTCGGCGAGCAGGACGGCTTCGTCGACATCATGCGTGACCATTACCGTCGTTGCCTTGGTCTTGTCGCAAATCTTCATCAGCTCATCCTGCAACTTGGCGCGCGTCAACGCGTCGAGGGCGCCGAAAGGCTCGTCGAGCAGCATCACCTTGGGCTGCATCGACAGCGCCCGGGCGATCCCGACGCGCTGCTTCATACCGCCCGAAATTTCGTTCGGATATTTGTGCTCGGCATGCGTCAGGCCAACCAGCTCGAGTGCTTCGAGCGTGCGCTCCTTCAATTGTGCCTTGCTTTCTTTTGCTGCAAAGACGCGCTCAACCGCGAGGTGGATGTTTTCATAACAGGTAAGCCACGGCAGTAAGGAATGATTCTGGAAAACCACCGCGCGCTCCGGCCCCGGGCCGGCAATTTCCCGCCCGTCGCAGATTAGCAGGCCGGAACTCGGCGTCGTCAGCCCGGCGATCAGGTTGAGCAGCGTCGATTTACCGCAGCCGGAGTGGCCGATCAGCGCAATGAATTCACCTTTGGCGATACTCAGGTCAATGTCACGCAGGGCGACGAACTTGCCTTTTTTGGTATCGAAAGTCTGGCCGACATTTTCTACAAGGACAAATTTTTTCATCATTATTCCTCTGTTGGATGCCCGGAAAGGCGCATGGATATTGCCTCTCCGTGCATCGGTCTGAAACGGGTCAGGTGTTTTCGTAGCTGAAACGTTTGGCGATCATGATCAGGAACTGTTCAAGCAGCAGCCCGACAATACCAATCACGAAGATGGCAATGATGATGTGTTCGACCTTCAGGTTGTTCCACTCGTCCCACACCCAGAAGCCGATGCCGACGCCGCCGGTGAGCATTTCAGCCGCGACGATGACCAGCCAAGCAGTACCGATTGACAGGCGAATGCCGGTCAGCATGTAGGGCAGTACGGCCGGGAAGAGAATCTTGGTGACGATTTTCCACTCCGAGAGCGCCAGCACGCGGGCAACGTTGAGGTAATCCTGCGGCACGCGCTGCACGCCAACGGCGGTGTTGATGATCATCGGCCAGATCGAGCAGATGAAGATCGTCCACGTGGCGGCCGGGTCAGCTTTCTGGAAGACGAGCAGGCCAATCGGCAGCCAGGCCAGTGGCGACACCGGGCGCAGCAGGCTGATCAGCGGGTTAACCATGTCGTTCATGAACTTGAAACGACCGAGCATGAAGCCCAGCGGAATGCCCACCAGCGCGGCGAAGCCGAAACCAATGGCGACGCGCTTGAGCGATGAGAGCACATTCCAGCCGATGCCCTGATCGTTCGGCCCGTTGCTGTAAAACGGGTCGGCAAACAGCACCATCGCCGCTTTCCAGGTCTGGATCGGGCCGGGCAGGCCGCTGGCCTTCAGCGTGGCGAGATACCAGATGCCGATCAACAGCGCGAAGCCAATAACCGGCGGCAGAATAGCCCGGATCAAAGCGTTCAGTTTTTCTACCCGCGCTTCTGCCGCTGCGGCGACCGCCGCAGCATTGCACGCGACGGGCTCGGCACCCGCCAGCAGCGGCGGCTCAATCGAGCCAACGGCGACCGTGTCTACTTTTGCCGCACTTTCCGGCGCACTGCGCGGCATCGCCATCTTGTGGCTATCTGCCGCCAGGTGGTTGGCCAGCGCGGGAACTTCCATCGTGATAGCACTCATGTTTTATCCTCTATCCTTTAAGTCGTCAGAGTCGCTCAGACCTTGACCTTGAAAGCAGCGGCGTACTTCTTGGGATCCTTGCCGTCCCACACCACGCCATCAATCAGCTTATGGCTGCGCATATCGCTCTTGGGAACCCCGGCGCCGACCAGGCCGGCAGCTTCCTTGTAGATATCGGTACGATTTACCTTTTTGGCGACCGCCAGATAATCCGGCTCGTCCTTGAGCAGCCCCCAGCGTTTGTGCTGCGTCATGAACCACATGCCATCCGACAGATAAGGATAGTTAGCAGCACCGTCGTTGTAGAACTTCATCGCATTTGCATCGTCCCAGCTCTTGCCCAGGCCATTCGAGTAGCGGCCGAGCATGCGTTCGAGGATGACGTCCATATCGGTATTCACATACGATTTCTGGGCGATGGTTTCCGCCGTCTTGCGGCGATTGGCGATCGAGGCGTCGATCCAGCGCCCGGCTTCGAGAATAGCGGCCGTCATGGCGCGCGCCGTATTCGGATTCTTCGCCGTCCACTCGGCCGACGTTCCCAGCACCTTTTCCGGGTGATCAACCCAGATATCCTGCGTCGTTGCCGCCGTGAAACCGATTTTGTCGATGATCGCGCGGTTGTTCCACGGCTCGCCAACGCAGTAGCCATCCATATTGCCAACACGCATGTTGGCGACCATTTGTGGTGGCGGCACGGTGATCACCTTCACATCCTTCATCGGATTGATATCGTGCGCAGCCAGCCAGTAGTACAGCCACATGGCGTGTGTGCCGGTCGGGAAAGTCTGCGCAAAGGTGTATTCACCGGGCTTGCTGGTCAGCATTTTTTTCAGCGAAGCGCCATCGGTAACACCCAGGTCCTGAAGTTTCTTGGCCAGCGTGATAGCCTGGCCATTGTTATTCAGGTTCATCAGCACATTCATGTCCTTCTTCGGCCCGCCAACGCCCATCTGCACGCCGTAAATCAGGCCGTAGAGCACATGCGCGGCATCCAGCTCGCCATTGACCAGCTTGTCGCGCACCGATGCCCACGAGGCTTCCTTGGTCGGGATGATCTTGATCCCGTATTTCTTGTCAAAGCCCATTTCAGCAGCCATCACCACCGAAGCACAATCGGTCAGCGGAATAAAGCCAATGCGCACTTCCTTCTTCTCCGGCGCATCCGAGCCAGCCGCCCAGGCCGCAGAACGAACCCCCGGTGGCACCATCGCCATCAACGAAGTACCAGCCGCCGCCATAACAAAACCACGACGCGTCAGCGACGGGATTTGCAGATCAGGTTTCGTATCTTTCATTTGAACGCTCCTCTTAACTTGAAAACTTGGCCGGTGTGCAGCAATCCGGATTAACAGTTTGCACACTGCAACGACCGTGCCAGCTCAAAAAATCAAGAGATATTCCTTTTATTTCAATGCATTGCAGGATTCTTGCCGTAAGCCGGGAAAAAACCGGGCGCACTGCGGCGGTGCAGTAAAAATGCCTGCTGGCACCAAGAGAAGGAATTGAAGGGGGCAGACGCCGGTAGCGTTGGGGGCTATCTACTGCTGTGTCAGCGCTATATCGAGCTGAACCCGATACGCCTCATGTCATGTATGCCGCCTTGGGGCTGAACGAGGCTGAGCGTTTGGCCGCTTATCGGGCGATGTTTCGCACGGAACTTGATTCAGTTTGGCGCCGTCTTGGTCGCAACAGTTGGCCATTGTCGTGCCACATGCAACACACGCAGAATACGAATCGTATCGCCATCAACGTCAAAAATCAGGATGTAATTTCGGTGCGCGACCAGCTCGCGTGTCCCGGAGATCCGGCCTGGTCGTCCCAAACCCGGATGGTCAATCAGATGTTTGGCCTTCTCGGAAAACAGCGCATCAAGCGACAACGCAGCAACCGGATTGTCGGCCTCGATGTAGTCATAGATTTTGTCGCGATCTTGAACTGCCTCTGGCGTCCAGAACAACTGCATCATTCAGCGGGTTCAAGCCGGAGACGTGCGGCTGTCCGCCTGGCGGCAAACTTGGCTTCAACTTCGTGTGCTGGAATCAAATGACCTGCATTGGCCGAATCCAAACCGATTTCAACCTGGCGGCGGAACCAGGTGTCGTAAGCAGTTGATTCCTGCCGTTGTTGCACAAACTCACGCATGTAGTCACGCAATAACTGCGCCGCACTTCGGTCGCAGGTTTTTGCAGCGTTGGAAAACTCTGCTTTCAACGAATCGTCAACACGAAATGTAAAGGTGGCTTCGCTCATGTTATTGCCTTCAATGTGTTACAAACGGTGTTCAATGTAACATAAGAAATCATTAGAAATCAGTAGGGTCAGCGCAAATTAATCTGTTGGGCGTAGAGCATGATTATGCTTAGCCTTTGCGGCGAACCTGGACTTGAAACTGATGAGCGCCGCGTTTTTGATGGTAGCCATACCCTTTGTTCATTTGATAGGGAACAGGGTATGGCTCCGATTGCAGCAAAATTGCAGCAAAACCCTGGATTTGACATGAAAATAGCCTACGCCGAAGCGTAAGCTATTGATTTTTTTGGTGCGCCCGACTGAATTCGAATCAGTGACCCCTGCCTTCGGAGGGCAGTACTCTATCCAGCTGAGCTACGGGCGCATGGGAGGGTTGCCAGCATAGCCGTTTTGCCTTGTTGCGTCTATCGGGAGCCTCTCCGGCACTTTTTGAGCATGTTGTTTCGCGTTACAATCACGCCCTTACCCCACCGCTAAATAAGGATCGAGCATGGCTGAAAAATACAACTCTTCAAAAGCGATCATGAACATCACGATCATTGTGGCAATCGTTCTTGTGGTTGTGATCTGGCCGTTGTCGATGCTGGGCAAGGGTGGTGCACGGGCCGTCAGTAGTGATGAAGCCGATGGGCGGATTCAGCCGGTGGCGCGTGTCGAGATGCAGAAGGCGGTGGTGGCGGTAGCCAGTGGCAAGCCGCGTGACGGGGCGACTGTTTATGGCGCCGTTTGTATGGCGTGTCATGCCAGCGGTGTTGCCAATGCGCCGAAGGCGGGTGACAAGGCAGCATGGGCACCGCGGATTGCTCAGGGCGCCGCGACCTTGCTGAAGAACGCAACCAACGGCAAAGGTGCGATGCCGCCGAGAGGTGGTGCTGCCGACTTGAGCGATGCTGAGTTGAAAGCCGCTGTTGAGCACCTGGTTGGTCTGGCCAAATAATTGACGTTGGCTGGTAATGAAAAAACGGGCGGCCAATCTGGCCGCCCGTTTTTTTGCCCGGATGGGCTTAGTGCACTAAGCCCATCCGGGTATTCCTGCATTTTCCTGCGTTACTTCTTGCTTGCCGGTGCAGCTGCGGGAGCGGCAGCGGCTTCTGCTTTTTCGGTGACGACTGGCTTGGCTTCAACATGCTTGGCATCTGCGTGCTTGCCGTCGTGTTTTTTGGGCGCCTTGGCTTCTTTTTTCATTTCCGCCTTGGTTTCGGTTTTTGCTTCTGCTTTCACCTCTGGCTTCGCTTCTGCCTTGGTTTCTGCCTTAGCCTCTACCTTGGCCGGTGCCACAGCGGGGGCGGCAACGGTTGCCTTGGCTGCTTCGACGGGTTTGGCCGGTGTTGCGGCAGGTGCCTGAGCAAATGCAGCGGTGGTGAAGGCGGCGGCGATGGCGAGTGCAAAAATATTCTTGATCATGATTATCTCCTAGCGTTAATTTGGGTTTGACTCTCGGCCAGTCGTTCGAGTTGTTCGTTTCGATCCGGCCTTGAGAGCATTAACGCGAGGGGTTGCAAGATGGATGTCAATGATTGAGTAACGCAGCGTAACGCTGTGTGACCACGTCATTTTGGTTTGCTGAGCATTGCTTTCATTGCGGCAAAGCGGTCGGCGTTGACGGCTTTGTCCGGTTCCGCCTCGCTCTTGCCGCCGGAGAAACGCATATCTTCCTTGCCCATTTCAGCGATGAAGCGGGAGGCTTCACAAGGGATCAGTTCCTTGCCCTGCTTGCGCTTCTCGCAATAGGTGAGGTGCAGCGAACGCTGCGCGCGGGTGATGCCGACGTACATCAGGCGGCGTTCTTCCTCGATCTTGTCGGGGCCTTGCGACTCGCGGTGTGGCAGGACGCCTTCCTCGATGCCGATCAGGAAGACGTGCTTGAATTCCAGCCCCTTGGCCGCGTGCAGCGTCGAGAGCTGAACCTCATCGACATCATTGTCCTGCTTGTCGAGCATGTTGATCAGCGCGATGGTTTGCGTCAGATCGATCAGTGACTTATCGCCGTCCTCGCCTTTCTTGCCCAGCCAGG
>CAJBIL010000090.1 GCA_903953145.1 uncultured beta proteobacterium | reverse complement strand
GCTGGCTGGTGCTCAGGCTGCCTGAATCTTTTTTGAGAGAAATGCTCGCCGATGTTGGAAACGGGTCAGCGGCATCAGGCCCTTCAAAAAACCGGATCAGCGCTTCAGTCGCCCCAACCTGCAAACCGGTGGTGGGGTCGTAATGCCGAACCTCCGCCCCCAGCACAAACTCTTGCGTAACACCGTTATCCGGTGAGCTCAATACCGTCGAATAAAGAACAGGGAGTGTGGTGGTACTGCTGGTGCCATTAGGATTATTTTGCGCGCTATTGTCGGCAAAATTCCACAGGTTAATGTCCTTGCCCCGGGTGCCGTTGTCTTCGGTCATTCTGTCTAAGTTCTGGTCCCATGCCGCAACTTGAATAATGCCGTCCGTGGTCGATCTAGTGCCGCCAAGCGTCCAGGCAACGACAAACCCTTGCTCTGCAATTGAGGGGGCAATCGGCGCAAAGACAGGTTGAATTTCATTGCCCACACCGTTAAAAGTCACTAGGTAGTCGGTGCTTGAGCCGGAGATCGAGCCACTCCAGTTAAAAGCATTGCCTTGGATGCCGTCAAATTTTCCGTCCTGCCCCCAGGACTCCCAGACCATGGCAAAACCCTCTCCGGGCAGAGCAAGCAGGCGCGGCCGCTCCTGCTCGTTAAGCGTGTAGCTATTGGCACGCACCATGTTGCTGGTTTGAGTATTGGTTTTCTCTTCACCATTGATCAATTCTGTGACCGAAATAACATGATCAACGGAATTAATATTGTCGCTACGGATAGTTGACTGACCATCCGAACCAAACCGCTGGAAATAAACGCCCGTCTTGCTCGCATCGCCTTCAGTCCAAGCCACAACAAAAATGCCACCAGCCAGCGCTCTAACGTAGTGGCTGGCTGGTACTGGATCGCCTGAAACACCGGCTACACTCGTGGACCGAAAGGAATCACCGGGGGCTTTGAGATAACTGAAATCGAAAGACATGACAAACTCCTGAGTGCTATAAGGCCGCGCGCAAGGGTCAGGCAGCCTTTGAAAACCATATTATCGTCGCGGGATTATGCGGGTTTTTAATGCCACGCACACTTACCATTTATGAGGATGCGCAGGTGTCGGCCAAATACCTTCAACGCAAAAAAAGGGCAAAAAAAGCGGCGCAATGCCCAAGGCACGCGCCGCGCTTGCTGTAAAACCCGGTTTCAAGCCTTGGGTTTTGACGGTGTGCTCATTTCGCCTTTGCCGTCCTTCGCTTTCTCGCCCGGACAGGCCAAAGCAGATACGCTCACCAGCGCCAGCGCCAAGGCCATCAAACCGGCAGTCATTCTCCCCATACGCTTCTCCTCGTTACAGCCGACATTGGCAGAAACCAATCTAGGCCGAAGTCGAACGAATTTCAAGTCAAATAACGACTTCTGTTAACATCCGCCCTTTCGTATTGGCAGGGGATTACTTCATGCGTCTCGACAACGAAAACGAGAGTGGCAATGTTGAGGACCGACGCGGTGGGAGTGATGGCAACCGCGATGGCGGCATCGGCCGTGGCAGCATGGGGATTGGCGGTATGTTGCTGGCGCTGGCTGCGAGCTATTTCCTCGGCGTTGATCCTTCCGTGTTGCTTGGCCTCGTTTCCAATACTGGCAGCCAGGCGCCGCAGGCGACTACTGCACACAAGCCCCCTGCCAACGATGAAATGGCGAAGTTCGTCTCCAAGGTGCTGGGCAGTACGGAAACAACCTGGCACACGGTTTTTCGGGAAGGCGGCGGCACTTATCAGGAGCCTAAACTGGTTTTGTTCACCGGCGCAACGCCAACCGCCTGCGGCACCGGGCAGACAGCGATGGGGCCTTTCTACTGCCCTTCGGATCAAAAAGTCTATATTGACCTCGCGTTTTATCGCGACCTGAAAGAGCGTTTCCACGCGCCCGGCGAATTCGCTCAGGCTTATGTAATTGCTCACGAAGTCGGCCACCATGTCCAAAATCTGCTGGGAATTTCGGACAAGGTGCATAAAGCACAACAGGGGACACGCGATAAAACCAAAGCCAATGCGCTATCGGTCAGGCTGGAATTACAGGCTGACTGTTTTGCGGGCGTCTGGGGTAACCGTGCCGATGGCATGAAGCACATTATCGAGCCCGGCGAGATCGAACAGGCGCTGACCGCTGCCTCGGCGATCGGTGATGACCGCTTGCAGAAACAAGCGCGCGGCTATGCTGTTCCCGAGTCATTCACGCACGGCTCATCCGAACAGCGGGTGCGCTGGTTCAAGCGCGGCATGGCGCACGGTGATATGCGCCAGTGCGACACTTTTAAAGCGGCATCCCTGTAGGAGATTTGACACGTGAACTTCCTGGCTGCGCACTGGCTCACCAGTCTGCTCATTCTGGCGCTCCCCTTTTCCGCCCACGCGGGCTTACCGCAATCATCCAGCGTTCCTGGTGGCGTTGCCATCGTGCCACTGGGCATCACGTCATCAAGCGCCAATCCGCCACAAGCCTGGCTTGGCGAGCGACCGGTTTTTGTTGCCGCCGAGGCGAATCGCTGGTTCGCGGTGGTCGGGTTGGCGCTTGATACCCCCGTCGGCTCGCATGAACTGCGTGTAAAAAACGGGGAGGAAACGAAAGTGCAGTCATTTACGGTGACGGCAAAGCGCTATCCCGAGCAGCGCATCACACTGAAAGACTCAAGCAAGGTGCAACTGTCAGCCGCCGATGAAGCACGGGCTAATCGTGAAGTGGCGGTTATTCAGGGTTTGAAACGCCACTGGCGCAGCACGCCGGATACTGACCCGGCTTTTCTGCTCCCTGCCGAAGGCCGACTGGCCGGACGCTTTGGCGTGCGCCGTTTTTTCAACGGGGAACCACGTGCGCCCCATGCCGGTCTCGACGTGGCGGTGGCAAGCGGTACGCCGATCAAGGCCAGTGCTCACGGG
>CAJBIL010000089.1 GCA_903953145.1 uncultured beta proteobacterium | reverse complement strand
GGCAGCAGTGCATGCACCTCGATACGCCCGGCCAAGCTGTCTGCAATGGCCGGCAGACTCATGATATTGGCTGATCCGGTGAGCAGGAAACGGCCTGGCCGACGGTCGTTGTCAATCGACAATTTGAGTGCAAGTAGCAATTCGGGGGCACGCTGGATCTCGTCGATGATCGCCCGGTCGATCTGGCGGACGAAACCCTGCGGATCGCTCCGTGCCGCAGCTAGGCGCGTGGTGTCGTCCAATGAAAGATAGGGCATGTCGGCCCCGCACTGGCGAGCAAGGGTCGTCTTGCCAGACTGGCGCGGGCCGTTGATCAGGACTGCTGGCGTATCGCTCAGCGCCTCTTGCAGTTGGGTCTGCACGTGGCGACAGAATAAAGAAGGTGGAGGTGGATCTGAATCGGTCATCAAGAGAGCGGCTAATTAGTTGCTAAATATGCATTATGGTATCGTCTATTATGCATTAAGATGGCGTCCATTATGTATCGTATGCGCATATCGAATTAGTCACAAAGTTCAGTCGTCATTCCGGCGAAGGCCGGAATCCAGTGCGGACGTTGCACTGGACACCGGCCTTCGCCGGTGTAACGAGGGTAAATGTGACTCATATTGAGCTTGGCTGAATATTGTGGCTAATCAGGTCGGTTTATGTAGTCATCTAGTCCGAGTTGAGGAGGTTTTTGGCGAGTTCTTCACGATCCAGAAAGGGAAACATGTCTTCCAGCGGCGGTGTGACGATGGTGCCGTCGTCCTGTTTGCGCGAACTCATGCGCGGCTCAAAACCCTGTGTTTCATCCAGCACTACGTCACACAAACAAGGGCCGGGCTGCGCCAGGATTTCACCGATCTGCTGTGAAAAGTCGACGCTGGAGATACGGTGCGCAGGGATGCCAAATGCCGTAGCGACTGTCACGAAATCCGGGAAGCTGACACCGCTATCCGGACCCTCACCCGCAAGACGGCCGAAGAAGTTGGTCTGTGAACCACGGATCGACAGGTAGCCCCGGTTGTTCAGGACGAAGATTTTGATGGGCAGTCGGTGATGGGCAATGGTCTGCAACTCTTGCAGGTTCATCATGATGCTGCCATCACCCGCAAGGCAGATGATCCGTGGCTGTGCGCCGCGTTCGGCGAGTGCGCCGTAGTAGGCACCAATGGCTGCCGGGAGATCGTAACCCATGGATGCGCTGCCTGAATTTGAAAACAGACGCATGCCGGTTTGAATGGCGGCGACCTGAAACGGCACGATGGTCGCCGTTGCATTGCCGCAGGCAATGATGTCGCTGCCGTTGAGGTGGGTGAAGAGTTGTTCAACAAAATGATAGGGATTTATTTTGCCCGCAAACTGGCGTTGCTTTGGTTGAACACTTGGATAGCGTGCCAGACGTTCCTTACACCACGCCAGCCATTCCAGATGACTTGCCGGAGATACCCAGTTGCCTAACTGTTGCCTAAGCGCAGCGAGAAATAGGGCGAGATCTGCCGTCACGGCCATATCCGGCTGAACGGTTGGTTTGCTCAACTCGGCGGGATCGATATCGACCTGAATCTTGAAGGCACGGGAGGCAAAGGCCTGCCAGTTGTAACTGACCTGCCGGATGTTGAGACGGCTGCCAAGGATCAACACCAGATCGGCATTTTGTATCGTGAAATTTCCGGCGCGCGTACCGATGGTGCCTGGCCGGCCGCAATAGAGTGGATCGTCGCTGGCGATCAGGTCGTGTGTCCATGCCGTGGTTACCGGAACGCCAAGCAACCGGATGACCGACTCGAACTCGGCCGTTGCGCGAGCCGCACGCACACCGGTACCGGCGAGAATGACCGGGCGCTTGGCCGTCCGCAAGCGTTCAATGATCATCGCAACGTCGCTAGAAGACGGCG
>CAJBIL010000088.1 GCA_903953145.1 uncultured beta proteobacterium | reverse complement strand
GGGCGAGTTCAGTGTGCCGGACGGACGCATCGCACCCACGGTGTCGCCTGAAGCCCGGTCGCATTGGGTCAACGGCGACCGTAGAAAGCTGACTCAGGCGGTGACCAATGTGATTTCAAATGCCTACAAATATTCCCCGCTTGGCGGCAATGTTGCAATTGATCTCATCGAATCTGCCGACGATGACAACGCTTCATCGCAGTTTGGCATTCGCGTTTCAGATCATGGCATTGGCATGACTCCGGAGCAACTGGCCCGCGTCTGCGAACGTTTCTATCGCGCCGATACCTCGGGCAAGATCCCCGGTACGGGTCTGGGCATGAGTATCGTCAAGGAAATCATCGAGCTTCATGGCGGCCAAATGGACCTTGTCAGTAAAGTCGACGCCGGCACTACGGTGACGCTCTGGCTGCCGGCCTTTGTGATTGATGAAAACGCAACACGGCCGCCGTCCGCAACTGAAGCCTGAGCGCCATCATGAAAATTCACGCACTCACCCTGATCGATCGCCTCACCGTCCCCCTGGTCAACCTTAAAACGTTTCAGCGGATGATGCTCTTTTCGCTGACGGGGCTTTCAGCGATGCTGGTCGTAGGTGTTCCGCCCCTGATCGAGATCAACCGGGTGGTTGAGCAAAGTCGTGTGTTCGAGGAAAAGCATCTGGCCGGCGCGTTGGCGGCAGCCGATGTCAGGGCTGCGCACTTGCGCGCACGGCTGACCCTGCTGGCCATCGTCGCCGAAGCCGATCAGGCGCGCCGCAGCGCTCTGGAGAAGAATCTTGAGCTACATGATTCAAGCTTCCGGGCAGGAGTGGCCCGTCTGCGGGAGCTGGTTCCCGAAGACAGTCAGTCGCTTGATGATGTTGAGGTCGGTCATCGCGCCCGTGTTGCCTTTCGCACGCGGATGATCGATCTGGCAAACGCCGGACGCGGCGCTGAGGCATTGGCCATCGCCAACAACCAGAGCACCATGGACAACTTCCAGCGGCAGTTGAGCGAGCCGCTGGACCGCGTGACTCTGGACATATCCCGGCATGTGCACCGATCCGCCAACGAATCGCTCGATCGCTACTCGCGAATTGAAGTGCTTGAGATTGGCAGCATGCTGTTTGGCACGCTGGTATTTGCGCTGCTTGCAGCACTGATTTCCCGTTCCGTCGCTACCCCGCTAGGACGCCTGCGTGATGAGATCGTGGCGCTTACCGAGGGGCGACGCGAAAACGCTATTCCCTTCGCCGATCAGCGCAATGAAATCGGCGACATTGCGCGTGCCTTGACCTCCTTGCAAAAGTTGAGCGTCGAACTGGACGATCACGCGTGGGTCAAGGCGCAAATTGCTGACATCCTGGGCAGAGTGCAGCAGGCCAATTCGTTGCAGGAGTTTGGCGAACAGTTGCTGGCAACACTATGTCCGGCGGTCGGCGCCGTACAGGGACTCGTGTATGTCGACCGCGACAGCGCTGGCGTCCAGCACCCGGTGGGTGGCTATGGCCGCACGCATGACGGCCCGGCTTACGTCAATGGCAACGGCCTGATCGGGCAGTGCGCGCGTGATCAACGGCGAGTGATTCTCAAAGATCCAACCGGAAGCGCGCTGCGAATCAGTTCGGGGCTGGTCGATGTACTGCCGCAACAGATTGAATTGCTGCCACTGATACAGCGCAATGCGACCATCGGGGTCATCGAACTGGCTTTCATCGCAGCGCCGGATGGGTGCCGCCAGATGCTGCTCGATACGCTGCCTGACGCACTTTCGTCAGCGCTTGAAGTGCTGCGGCGCAATTTGCGTACCGAGCATCTCGCCGAAGAAATCCAGGAACAGGCCGATGAACTCGAAGCGCAGAAAGAGGCGTTGCTGAGCAGTGCCGCAAACTTGCGCCAGACCAATGCGCTGTTGAACCAGATCATGGCCGCAGCGTCAGAGATCGCCATTATCAGCACCGACCTCGCGGGCGTTACCACACTGTTTAACAGCGGTGCGGAAAAGATACTGGGCTGGTGCGCGCAGGAGGTTGTTGGGCGCGAGAACTTCACGCGCTTTCACCTGGCAGAAGAGCTTGATGGCGCGGCTGCCCGACAGGGCAGCGGGTTGGCGGGATTCAGCGCCATTATCGCGGGTGCCGAATCCGAAGGTCGGGAAAGCCGCGAATGGACTTTCATGCGCAAGGACGGTACGCAGTTCGCCGGTCTGCTGTTGACCACCCCCACCTGTTCAGCCAGTGGAGAAACCACCGGGTATCTTTGCATCGTGCAGGACATCACCCTGCGCCGGACGATGGAAGACGAGATGCGGCGCGCGCGCGAACTGGCCGAGGAGGCGTCGCGCATGAAGTCCGATTTTCTCGCCAACATGAGCCACGAGATTCGCACGCCGATGAACGGCATCATCGGCATGACGCATCTGGCGCTCAAGACCGAACTGACGCCGCGCCAGCAGGATTACCTGAAGAAGATCCAGCAGTCCGGCCAGCACCTGCTGCGCATCATCAACGACATTCTTGAT
>CAJBIL010000087.1 GCA_903953145.1 uncultured beta proteobacterium | reverse complement strand
GTCCAGACATAGAGCTTGAAGTCTTCGTGCATGGCGCCTTGTGCATTGCCTACTCCGGGCGCTGCCTGCTCTCCGGCTACTTCAACCACCGTGACCCGAATCAAGGTACGTGCACCAACTCCTGCCGCTGGGATTACAAGGTCAAAGCCGGTGAGGAAGATGCCGGCGGCGATGTGCATGCCTGCGGCTCAAAGGGAACAGCCGAGGCAACAAGTGCAGCGCCGGCACCGCAAAGCAAAGTCTGGCTGCTAGAAGAGCAGGAGCGCCCCGGCGAACTGATGCCGATCGAGGAAGATGAGCACGGTACCTACATCATGAACTCGAAGGACTTGCGCGCCATTGAGCATGTGCAGCGCTTGACCGAGATCGGTATTAACTCGTTGAAGATCGAGGGGCGCACCAAATCGCCCTACTATGTGGCGCGCACCGCGCAGGTCTATCGCCGCGCCATTGACGACGCGGTGGCCGGGCGCCCGTTTGATCCGACGCTGCTCGGCGAACTCGAAGGCCTGGCCAATCGCGGCTACACCGACGGCTTTTACCAGCGCCATCACGAACACGAAATGCAGAACTACCTGCGCGGCCACTCAGAATCCGGGCGCAGCCTCTACGTGGGCGATGTGGTCGCCTGGGACGCGGCGCGCGGGCTGGTGGAAGTCGACGTCAAAAACCGCTTCTCAGTGGGGGATCGTATCGAGGTGATTCACCCGTCAGGCAACTTTGAAGTGGCGCTTGAGCGCATGGAGAAGGCTGACGGCACGCCGGTCAGCGTCGCACCGGGCAACGGCCACCGCGTGTGGATCCCACTCAACCGCACACTGGCGGAAGGCTTGCAGGGTGCGATGCTGGCGCGTTTTGTCTGAATGGCAGGTTTGTCTGGCGGCCGTCGATATAAAAAAGGCATCGGCCTGTAGCCCGCATGGAATGGCGTTCTACCTCACTGGATTGATTGAACGTCAATGAATACGCGGGTCTTCAGCGGGTAGTGTTTTTAGAACGCCATCTGGTGCGGCTTACAGAGGAAGTTCAGCCTGTTAGTTGTGCTCAAGTGCACTTTTCAAGATAAGCCATGCCCCATCTTTTCGTCGATATTTCAGCGCATGGCTTCGGCCATCTGGCGCAGGTGGCGCCGGTGCTCAACGCCCTGGCCACGCGGCTGCCAGACCTGCGCCTGACCCTGCGCAGCGGTTTGTCGAGCGATCAACTGCATTCGCGCATAACCACGAATTTCATTCACTTGCACGCCAGCAGCGACTTCGGCTACCGGATGCTCGATGCAGTGCAGATCGACCGCGCGGCTTCGGCCAGCGCCTACCGCGTACAGCACACCGACTGGACCAGTCTGGTCGCCACTGAAGCCGCGCTACTCAAAGCAATGCACCCTGATCTGGTACTGACCGATGTCGCCTACTTGCCGCTGGCCGGCGCTGCCGTGGCAGGCATTCCTGCGCTGGCCATGAGTTCGCTGAACTGGGCCGATCTTTTTGCGCACTATTTTGCCGCTGAGCCTTGGGCGGTGCCGATCCACCGCCAGATGCTCGCCGCCTACAACAGCGCCGAATGCTTTCTGCGCCTGTCACCCGGCATGCCGATGCGCGATTTGCTGCGCATTCAGCCAATCGGCCCCGTGGCTGAGCTCGGCCACGATTGTCGCGGCGCATTACGCAAACAATTAGGCTGTAGCGCCGGGGAGCGCCTCGTTCTGATTGCATTTGGCGGCTTCAGCAAACGCCTGCCGATTGAATCCTGGCCGAGCATGGATGGCACACGCTGGCTGGTGCCGGATGCCTGGCAAGTCGTGCCGCAGGCATCCCGCAAGGTGAACGCCTTTGAGCCGCTGGGCTGGGAATTTACCGACCTGCTGCGTGCCGTCGATGCCGTCATCACCAAACCGGGCTATGGCACCTTTGCCGAAGCTGCCTGCAATGGCACGCCCGTGCTTTATGTGCGGCGGGACGACTGGCCGGAGCAGGATTGCCTGATTGACTGGCTGAAGCTCAATACGCGTTGTTGTCAGATCAGCGCTGCTGATTTGCTAACCGGCTGCCTGGCAGCGACTCTCGGCGCCTTATGGCAACAACCCGCACCGCCAGCGCCCTCGCCGACAGGTGCCGCAGAAGCCGCTGAGCACCTGTTTTCAAGGCTTACAGCGTTAGCGGGTAATCAAAGCGTTTGAGCAGTTGCGCTGTTTCAAACAGCGGCAAGCCCATAACGCCGGTGTAGCTGCCGGAAAGATGTTCAATGAACATCCCGGCGCGGCCCTGAATGCCGTAGGCGCCGGCTTTGTCCATCGGCTCACCGCTCGCGACGTAATGAAGAATTTCTGCATCGTCAAGCGCACGAAAGCGCACCTCACTGATCGACAGCGATGATTCGATACGCCCGTCAAAGCCAACCGCAACAGCGGTCAGAACACGGTGTGCCTGGCCTGACAGACGGCGCAAAATATGCCCGGCCTCAACGCCATCAAAAGGTTTGCCGATAATTTCACCATCAAACTCAATCGTGGTATCGGCTGCCAGCACCGGCTGCGTCAGCAGCTTGCGCCACTCGACAATACGCCAGCCGTGCTCAGCCTTGGCACGCGCGACGCGCTCGACGTAAACAACCGGGTCTTCCCCGGGGTGCGGCGTCTCATCCAGCGCCTGATCATCACGCGGTGGATTGCGAAAAATGATGGTGTCGAAAGCGATGCCGATCTGGGTCAGGAGTTCGCGCCGCCGGGGGCTGCGCGAGGCGAGATGCAGACGCGGGTTTTGTCGGTTGATCTGCATCTGCATTATCCCTCGCGGTGGTAAGGATGGTTTTTGACGACGCTGATTGCGCGATAGAGTTGCTCGCAAAGGATCAACCGTGCCATGGCGTGCGGCAGCGTCAGGCTGGAGAGGCGAATGGTGTCATGGGCACGCTGCTTCAGTTCATCATCGATACCATCGGCACCACCGATGATGAAGGCCGTATCACCGCCCTCGCGCATCCAGTCTTCAAGGCGCCGGGCTAGTTTGAGCGTGCTCAGATCCTCACCGCGCTCGTCAAGGACGACGATCCTGCCAAAGCCCGGCAGCGCCGTCAGCAAGCGGGATTTTTCAGCAGCAAGGAGTTGTTCGCGGGTTTTCGAGCCGCGCGGCTCGGGTTTGATTTCAGCCACGCTGACGGGCAGTTCGCGCGGCATGCGCTTGATGTACTCGGCGCAGCCTTGGGCAACCCAGTCGGGTAGCTTGTGGCCAACGGCGAGGATGCCAAGCTTCATTCCCCGGCGGCTGCCTTGCGCGCTCTGCTCGGCCCTTTGCCGCTCCAGAGCTCTTCCAGATTGTAATAGGCGCGGATGGTCGGTTGCATGACATGAACAACAATGTCGCCGAGGTCGACCAGCACCCACTCACCGTTATCCTCGCCTTCCGAGGAGATGACTTGACCACCGGCCTCGCGGACCTTGTCCTGGACGTGGTTGGCCAATGATTTGACCTGCCGGTTTGAGTCGCCACAGGCGATGACCACGCGATCAAAAAGCGGCGTCAGCTTGCTGGTATTAATAACCTCGATATCGCGGGCTTTGATGTCTTCAAGTGCGTCGACAACGATTTTTTGCAGTTGGGTAACGTTCATCAGTTTTGGGTGAATTTCATCGTGAGGAGTAAAGAAAAGTGCTTTGAATATAAGCGATAACCGCTTCGGGCAGCAAATAGCGCGGGCTGCGACCATTGGCCAGCAGCATCCGGATCTGGGTTGCCGAGATCGCCAACTGGGTCATGGCAAAGGTAACAATACGGCCGGCCGGGCTCTCGGCGAGCATTGCCGGTGAGGCACTGTAACGCTCGCGGTAAAGGTCAGCCAGCATCGGCGGCAGGCTGCTGGCCGCAATCGGGAAGCCCGGACGGTGGGCGACGGCGATATGCGCCAGCGAGAGGAGCGCGTCCCAGCGATGCCAGTCGG
>CAJBIL010000086.1 GCA_903953145.1 uncultured beta proteobacterium | reverse complement strand
TGTAATGAGGATGCTCTCCGGGCTTTGCTCCACCGCCAGCGAGAGTTCGCGCAACTGCTTTTCGCTGGCTTTGCGCTCGATTTCGTTGGCGAAATTGTCCAGCGCAAAGCTGATATTTGCCGCCATCTCGATCAGCAGCTTGCGGATTTCCTCATCAAAGGCGTCGGTATCGGTGGCATAAAGGTTGAATGCGCCAATCGTTTGCCCTCTGCGTCGTAACGGCAGGGCTGCGGCTGCCATCCAGCCGGCACGCGCGCCACGCTCATGCCACGGCTCGGTACGCGGATCGTGAGAAAAATCCGTGCACCAGAAAGGCTCGCCTTCACGCACCGCAGTACCGGTCGGGCCGCGACCGCTTTGCACCGCCGGATCAACGGAGATGCGGATGTCGCTCAGGTAGCCGTATTCGTCGCCACAGGACGCGAGCGGTCGGATCTGCTGCCTTGTCGTATCAAGCAACCCGATCCAGGCCATTTTCAAGCCGCCGGCATTAACGATGATCTGGCAAATCTTGTCGAATAATTCGTGGTCGCTGGTACTGCGGACGATGGCTTCATTGGACTGACTGAGTGCGGCGTAAAGCTGGCTCAGCCGGCGGATTTTTTCCTCGGTCTGCTTGCGCTCGGTAATGTCGCGCGAGATGCCGAACAGCCCGGAAACCTGCCCGCTGGCGTCACGCAGCGGCCCTTTGGTAGCCAGGTAAGTACGCTCACCGTCAACCGTTGAAACAGTTTCCTCGTAGGTGTGAATCTGCGCTTCGCGAATGACCCGGCAGTCGTTTTCACGAATCATCACGGCCTGCTCAGGCGTGAAAAGCGCGGAATCATCGCAGCCGATTGCCTGCACTGCTGTTTTGCCGATGACGCGTTCGGTTTCCCGATTGAAGAGCAGGTAACGGCCTTCGAGATCCTTGGCAAAAATGGCGTCGGATGAACTATCGGCAATCGCTACCAGCAACCGGTTAGCTTCGTTTCTGATTGCCTGTAGCTCAAGGCGTTGAGAGTGCTGCTGCTGACGCCACAAAAGCCACAGCGTCAGCATGATCGTGGCCACAGCGGCCAGTGCGATCAGACCGATCCAGAAAACCGTGCGCCACATCGGCGCCAGAACTTCATCACGGTCGACCTTGGCGACAATGTGCCAGTCCGTGCCGTTGATCGGGCGATACGCGGTGAGCACTGTTAAATTGCGGTAATCCTTGCCTGACGTCGTGCCGGGTTGCCCCGTATTAACCGCCACAGCGGCCGGCAAACCGGGGTTGTTCGGCAGTTTGAGGCTCAGCGCCGGATTATCAGCGTGCCGCAGATCGTTGAGGAAGGTGACGCTATTGCCTTCACCGCGCACCAGCATGGTTTCCGAACTCGCACTCGCTGTTGGCCACGTCTGAATCAGTGGATAAAGAAATTGCGAGGCAACTACCCGCAGAAGAATCACCGCCACCGCACGTTCACCTTTGCCGCCAGAGGCTGTCACTGGAATAACCGGCATTATCCAGTCGAGGCAAATATTGCCCGCGTCGTCGCGATACAGCGCACTACGTTGAGTTTTCTGGCTTTTGATGGCTTGCAGGATCAGGTCGCGAATAGGCGCTTGCAGGCCGGGGTAATCCCCCTGAGCAAGCAGCAGCTTTGCCTGATCGTCAAACAGGAGAATGCCGTCGTAGCGGTAGCTTTCACGCAGTGTCTGGAATCGGGCCCGGATATCGGCGATCTGCTGAGGCACCGCTTTACCCGCCACCAGCATATCGATCTGCGCTTTCAGTCCATTTGATGAGGCCAGAACATTGATATCCCCGCGACGTTCACCCAGCCAGTTCTCGATCTGCTCCGCTTTCAGTCGCGCCACCGCTTGAAGATTGGCATACGCCTCACGCTCAATCTGTGGCGTTTGAATGCTGACGAATACAGCACCGATGACGGGAACAACGAGTGCCAGCGAGATAAAGAGCAGCCACAGCGGAATTTTCCGGCTTGCCGGACTTGAAGCATCAAGAGTAGGCATTGAAGGCCCGATGATTTCTGGTTTCATGAGGGTTGATCTTGTTTTGATGCGTATGCGAACAGTTTTGAGGCGAAAAGCATACCTCTTTTGCGGTACTGTTGGCAGGCCAGTTAGATCAGGTGCCTCTGATATACTTCCTGCACTGAAATACCCCGCCACTCAACTCATCGCGTCATCATTCCATCATGAAATACCGGATCATCCCTGTTACGCCATTCCAGCAAAATTGCAGCCTGTTGTGGTGTGAAGAAACCGGCCGTGCCGCCGTGGTGGACCCCGGTGGCGATATTGCAAAAATTCTTCAGGCGGTTGAAGCCTGTGGCGTGACGCTGGAGAAAATTCTGGTGACGCATGGCCACATAGACCATGCCGGTGCGGTGGCTGAGCTCGCCGAACGCTTTTCGCTACCGATTGAAGGCCCGCATCGCGAGGACCAGTTCTGGATCGACGGCATGCCGGAGCAAAGCAAGATGTTCGGCTTCCCCGATGTACGTTCATTCACGCCGGATCGCTGGCTGGCGCAGGGCGATACTGTGCAGTTCGGCAAGGTGGTGATGGATGTTCTGCACTTCCCGGGGCATACGCCCGGCCATGTGGTGTTTTTTAATGCCGAGGCGCGTCTGGCAACCGTCGGTGATGTGCTGTTTCAGGGGTCGATTGGCCGTACCGATTTCCCGAAAGGTGATTTCGATACGTTGATCGCGTCAATCCGTGGCCGGCTCTGGCCGCTGGGCGACGATGTCGCATTCATTCCCGGCCATGGGCCGATGTCTACCTTTGGTCACGAACGGCGGAACAATGCCTACTGCGGCGACTGATTGCGCTCAGTCATTGGGCAAAATACCCAACGAAACCCCGCAGACCTACCAACTGCTGATTGAGATTCCGGCGCCGGTTAGCGTGCTGATTGGCCGCTTTGCCACCTTTGATTTTCCGGCGGGTATTTACTGCTATACGGGCAGCGCAAGGCGCAATTTTGAGGCGCGGGTGAGTCGACATCTGGCTTCATCGCTTTTGCTCGCGAAAAAACCGCATTGGCACATCGACTATCTGCTGGCCGCACCTGATGTGCGAATCCTGACGGTATTGCGGCACACGCTGCCGGAATGCCAACTCAATCAGAGCACCGTGGGCGAAGTTTTATTACGCGGTTTCGGCGCCAGTGACTGCCACGCCGGTTGCGGCAGCCACCTCAAACGCATCTAACCGCCGGTGTTTAGTCGAGGTTGATCTTGCTGGCCCACAAGAGCGCCGCAGCCTGTGCCTTGGCGTGACGCGCCGGGCTAATCCCGTGAGTGGCCAGGATTGTCGCTGCCGCCGTGAATTCACCCGTTTCGCCGGCAATGATGGCGTTCAGCAATTGCCCGAGCAGCCCGCGCTTTGCATCGAGCGCGTCACGAATCGCCGCCTGAAAGGGCAGTGCCTCGAGTATTTCGGCCATTGGCATATTCAGCAGCACGTCAAGCAGCGAAAAAATCCCCGTCATGAATGCCGTATCGGCAGGCTCCGGCAGATCCTGTGATGGTTTGATTGCGGGTTCGATGGCCGCAATCAGCAGTTCCATTTGCCGCCCACGCGCTGCCGCCAGTTGCATCAGCGGGTTGGGCTCGCTGCTCTTTGCCAGCTGGTCGGCGTAAATCAGCAGTTGTAACCAGCGTTGCAACTGACGACGCCCAAGAATGGCGATCGCTTGCTGAAAACTACCAATCGTCGTTTTCGCACCGACGGCGACCGAATTGACGAGGCGTAGCAGGTTGTAGGAGAGCTTCGGCTCTTCACGGAAAATTTCCTCAATTTCCCGCGTATCCGCATCCTGCGCGACGAGGCTCAGTAACTTCAGTAGTTTCAGGCGGGTCAGATCCGGCTTCTTATCGGCAAACGGGTCGAGAACGGTCACGAAGCGACTATCGAAAACCTCGAAGTTCCTGGCTGCGAGCCAGTCGAAAAGCTCATGCGCGTCGACCCCGGTAGCGATCCGGCGAAACCCGGCGTCGCTGGTGTAAGACAAATCAAGGGCGCGGAGTTGATGGCGGGCAAATCCGGCATCAATTTGCAGGTAGTCGAAGGCGGCAACGGGTATCTGTTTGATGATCTCTGCGTTGTCGGTCCGCAGCGCAAAATGGTAGCCCTCTTGGCGTAAGAGGATGCATTGCCGGATCGCTTCAGGCGTCTCAAGCGTGCTTGAAGGCAACGCAAAAATAACCTGCTTTGCTGTGAATTTCTGAATAACCCCGGTTTTTCCGAGCCACTCCGGGCTGGCCGGCAAAACAAAGGGAATTTTGTCAGCAAGCGCGCCGGCGCCTGCCTCGTTAAATAGCTGTGTCAGGCTGTCACTATCAATTGATTCAAGCGCTGAATTTTGCCAGTCGATGGCTACCCATGCGCGGTTGGCAGCCAGTAGCGGTCGGAGAAAGGCGTAGGAGTCGGTCATATCAGTCGTATCCGGTTGTCAAAACGCAGGTAAGACAGATACTAAATCAGCGACGTACTCAGCGATCCATTTTTGTTGTCAAAATTGGGGCTGCATAGCTGATATGAATGCTGCCGGTAGCGAGCGCTATTTCCCGCAGAAAACTGAGCAACCCCGTAATCAGGGCGAACATGGCGGCAATAAATAATAGGGCGATGGCACCCGAGAGGTCGACCCCAAGCACCGATCCGACAAATAGCGTGGCAATGACAACGCAAACAAACAGCGCGCAAATGGTGCACAGGCTGATCGCCCAATGAATCAGTCGTGCCCGGCGCGCAAGTATCTGCATTTCCGAACGGTTGGTCGCTGTCTGGGTCGCCAGGTGCGGGCTTGTTTCGGCCGTACCCGCAACGTTCAAGATTGTTTCCAGCACCCGGAAACGATCAACCACACG
>CAJBIL010000085.1 GCA_903953145.1 uncultured beta proteobacterium | reverse complement strand
CCACACCTATCGGTTGTCTGATTTTTAAAGAGCGTACTACTTGGTTGCGGGGACAGGATTTGAACCTGTGACCTTCGGGTTATGAGCCCGACGAGCTGCCAGACTGCTCCACCCCGCGTCCGTCTTGCCGAGATTTTCACTCAACAAGCATTGCAAACCTCACTAACACGCCACCTTTTAAACTTGGCTGATCAGTCGTTTAACTGGTCTGCCGTGCAGCGAGGGGGCGAACTATATAAAACTTAACTCACCCCGTCAACACTTATTTTTTAATTTGCTTGCCGGTTTGTTGCTTGCCGGTTTGCCGTGTTGCGAGGGGGCGAACTATAGCTTAGTCCTTTAGCCATTGCAACAAAGAATTCCATTGTTCGATATCTTTTTTGTATTTCGAACGTGGCGTATCGAAGATTGACAGCCCGCCGGCAGCCACATTGACGTAATTTTGCGTATTGCGGATATAGCTGAGAATTGGCAGATCGAAATGCGTGAGAAACTCTTCAAGCATTGCCGCGGCACGGGTTCGGGGGTCAACGCGCATTGCTACGATGCCGACGGCGTTCTTTCGGCCACGCATTTCCTGGCGTATTGAGATCAGGAAATCTTCAGTTGCTGCCATGTCGAAGATTGATGGCACAACTGGGATCACGACCTTATCAACCAGGCGTAAATAGTCGGATAACTTGTACCCCTGTAACCCGGCTGGCGCATCCAGGACAACCCAATCAGGCTCTTTGGGCAAACTGACGAGCATCTGTGTTGCTGCAAAATGGCCTGTAATCGGGGGAACGGCAGGGTCACGAAAGGCCATCCAGCGCAACGATGACTGTTGCCGGTCAAGGTCACATAAGGTGACGCTTTCGCCTGCGTTGGCAAAGTAGCCGGTCAGGTTGGTCGCCAGTGTTGTTTTCCCTGCACCGCCTTTGGGGTTGGCTATGAGTACCGATCGCATGATTTTCTCCCGAATGACGATCTTGTTCAAAACATTGATTATAAGCAAGGAAGATTCAACTTGAAGGCACAATTGACGATGCATATTCTCCGCCTGACATGGCCCTCAGTCGTTACAATTAGCAACGACTAACGAACGGCTCTGCACAATGACAACCGAACCCATCAAGCAAAGACAAGGTATCCAATCCATTGAAGTTGGCACTCGCCTGCTGCGAACGCTTGCTGCCAATGGTCGGCCGATGATGCTGCGCGATCTGGCGAAGAATTCCGGCATGCCGGCGGCGAAGGCGCATCGGTATCTGGTCAGTTTCATGCGAATGGGTCTTGTTGAGCAGGATGCCAACAGCGGTCGTTACGATTTGGGTGGTTTTTGCCTGGAGCTTGGTCTGGCCAGCCTGGCCCGACTTGATCCGGTCAGGCTGGCAGCGCCGATTCTGGAAGACTTGTGTGAGCAAATCGGGGAAACCGTGGCGCTCGCCATGTGGGGGAATCATGGAGCAACATGTGTGCGCTGGGTCGAAACCGGGGGGCCGATCACGATTACGCTGAGGACGGGCATTGTTCTCCCATTGACAACCTCGGCAACGGGTCGTGCCTTTGCTGCCTTCTACCGTTCGGCTTACATGAAAAAAATGCTGACAGCTGAATTACGTGAAACGGCAACCAAGACGAATGTGCCGCTAGCGGAAGTGGCGAGTAATTTTGAAGCGACACTCGAGGAAATTCGTGAGCACAAGATTTCGCGTTCTACAGGCAGTCTGACGCCAGGAATCAACGGCTTTAGCGCGCCTGTTTTTGATCATAGCGGCCGCATGGTGGCAGCGATTACGTCGCTCGGCACGATTGGACACTTTGACATGGCCTGGGATAGCGCGCTCGCTCAACACATGAAGGACGCAGCTGCGGTACTCTCAAAGCGACTTGGGCTGGGCGTTGCGGAGCAGGCCTCGTTGTAAATTGTTGATCAGGATCGCTGCTCTGGAAGGCTCATGGAATGGTGATCTACCGCAAGCCCCTTCGAAGAATGGCGTATTCAGTGGCTTCCCGGCGTACTGCCTTGTAGATGGCCATTCCACGCGGCTTGTAGCGCGATGGTGCTCAATTTACAGGACCTGCTTGATCGCAGATTCCATATCCGTCTTATTCATCGCACCGAGCTTTTTGGCGACAATTTTCCCCTGCCGGTCGATCACGATGGTGAACGGCAGGCCGGATTTCGGGTTGCCAAGCGCCTGCATCAATTCAACACTGGTCTGAACGCCGCCGATCACCAGCGCGTAATTCATCTCATAGGCTTTGGCGAACTCTCGAACGCTGTCACGGTTACCGGCATCTTCAACCGCGACACCGACGATCACCAGACCTTTGGCATGGTACTTGGCGTGCATTTCTGCCAGATCCGGGATTTCCTTGCGACAGGGACCACACCAGCGCGCCCAGAAGTTCACGATAAGGGGTTTGCCCTTCAGTGAGGCGAAGGACATCGGCTTGTCGTCAGGCGTCGTCAGGGTGAGCGCGAAGAGCGGTGCGGCGCTGGGCATTTCTTCAGCACTGGAGGGCGCTGTCGCAAGCAACAACAACGCCATAGCACCAACGGCGAGCAGGTTTTTCAAAGTAGTCCTTTACGGCAAATCCGAGCGTCGGAAGGTGAGATAACCCGCCACGGCGCAGAGCGAACCGATGAGTACAGGATAAATCAGCGCATAAATCTGGTAGCCGGCAGCACCAAATAAATCGAGGATGACATAGGCCGATGGTCCGAGCACGATTAATTGCGGATCAAACATGGCCAACGCTGCTGTACGGAAGACCTGCAAGGGGTTTGCGAGCGCAATACCCACCGCCACCTCGGGTGCGACATGGCCCTGAATCATGATGCCGAGCAGGATCAAGTCGAGGAACAACAGCATCGTAAGCCAAACCATGAAGGCCGCGCCCTGCGCCACGTCAGTACTGCGCGCCAGCGTTGAAATGAGCATGCCGATCCCGAGAAAGCACCACGCCATCGCGGCGAGCAAGGCGGTGTAGTAGAAGAACATGCCCCACGGCACCTCAACCCCCTGGATCAACGACCAAATGACTGAACCGAGCATGGCAACAAAAACCGGCATGAAAATGGTGACGTAACGGCCGATGATCTTGCCCCAAAACCATGCCGAGAGCGAGACCGGCAGGGATAGCAGGTACTCGAAAACACCTGCCTCGCGATCTCCGGCGACCGAACGAACGGTAGTGATCAACACAAAAACCGGCAGAATCGCCATGGTTAGCTGAATATAGGTAACGAGCAAACGTGAGAGGCCAATAAAGCCGAGCACGCGGGATTCGGTCAGGCCAAAGGCAAACAGCAGTGCGACGATGCCACCGAAAACCAGGCTGTAAATGAGGAACCAGCGCGCACGCAATGACTCGACGATGTCCAGCTTGGCGGTCAGAAAGAGTGTATTCATAGATGATTAATTAATCTGGATTAACCTGGTTACAGCAGTTTATTTGCCGCGCGAGAGAATGCGCTTTTTCATTTCAGGATAGGGAATTGTGCCGGCCTCTGGTTCCGCCATTGCCGCGAAGTGATAACCCATCGGGCTTTTCTTACCTTCGAGATACCATGCCTTGCGCGCATCGATCCAGCCACCATTTTTATAATCAGCGACCCAGTATTCGGTATTCGGCGTTTGCTCGCTGAAGGTTTGCTGCATCAGCCAGAACATT
This sequence comes from uncultured beta proteobacterium, assembly GCA_903953145.1. Lineage (GTDB taxonomy): Bacteria > Pseudomonadota > Gammaproteobacteria > Burkholderiales > Rhodocyclaceae > CAJBIL01. The sequence continues at coordinate 6,161 of CAJBIL010000085.1, read as the reverse complement.
GCACAGCCAATATCGTCAAACTTAGTCACTTTGCGGTTTTGATCACGAATTTGCGCGGCAAACCGTTGATCGCTGATCACCATGCTGCAACGTGGATCGGTTTCACGATCCCATTTGATCTCGACCGGGCCGGTGGCCGGTTCGCGGCTGCAAGCGCTCAGCGAGGCACCAAGCACGAGCACCGGCAGCGCGACACAGAAGTGACGTCGTTTCATGCTTACTGCAGCGTAATCGACGGGTCGATTTCAGCCATCTCGATGCGCGAAAGCAAGCCAACGTAGCGCGAGACCATGCCCAGGAAGCGCAGGCGATCCGGGCCGGATACCAGGCCGTGCCACTCGATACCATCGCGCCGGTCTGCGAATTGCCAGGTAATGAGCGTTTTAGCGATGGCGGCATCGGCTCGGGCCAGCGTTAAGTGGCAATTAAACAGAGTAGCGAGCTTCGACTCTTCCGCCACCCGGTCATCGAGCACCACCTTGCCCATGTCCATCTCGACAACGCGATTGACCAGCGAGGCCACCTCGTCGAGCCGGTGGCTGGAAATGATCATCGTGGTGTTCTCCAATCGCTCGGCGAGCAGGTTGAAGAAGATGTGGCGCGCTTCAGGGTCAAGATTAGCCGCTGGTTCGTCCATTACCAGTACCTGCGTATCACGGCCGAGCGCAATGGCAATCAACAGCTTCTGCTTCATGCCACCCGACAGGCGGTTGAACGGGCGCGCCAGAATATCGCTGACATTGAGCCCCAGACGCGTTGCAATATCGTGAATCCGCAAGGGATCTGAGTGACAAACCGCCGCTGCGAAATTGACCAGCTGACCGACCGGCATTTTGAGCGGTGGCGGCAACTGCGGAACAAAGCCCACCTTGCCGAGTACGCTGGTGCGCTCGCTGCGCGGGCTTTGGCCGTCGATCGTGACCTTGCCGTCGTGCGTATATTCGCCAAGCAGGCAGCGAATCAGCGTGGTTTTCCCGGCACCGTTCGAGCCGATCAAAGCGATGCGCTCGCCAAGTTCGATATCCAGGCTGACACTATCGAGAACCGGATTGCGCTTGAAGAGCTTGCTTACGTTTTCAAAACGGATCATTCAGACTTTACTCAGCGTGTGCGTATTGGTTATTCGTGCAAGAACATTCTTACATCAGCTTGCTCAAGCCTTTCACATCGTAGCGCAACGCGCCACTCGGGCAGACATCAATGCACAGGCCACAGCGCGTGCAATCCGGGCCAATCGCCACATGTTTATCGGCAGCGCGCCCCTTGATCACGACATCGAGCACATGAGGCACCAGACAAACCTTGCGACAATCACCTTCGTGGAAACAATTCTCGAGCCGGTATTGCACCCGCAGAGGTGAAATCGCGCCCACCATACCATAGGTCAGGCCTATCGGGCAGACGTAGCGACACCATGCACGGCGCGAGTACAGCACTTCAAAAAGGAGTATCAGCGTAACCCAGCCAAGCGCCAGCGAAGGCCCGTAAATCAATGCTCGCGACAGAATGCCGGTCGGCGAAATTGTCTCAAAAACGGTATATCCACTGACCAGCGCCATGAGCGAAAACAAGACCCAGAAAACCGTGCGCGAACCACGGTGGAACTCGTGGTCAGTCACCAGCTTTTTGTCGACGAGCTTGAGATGCAGCCACTCGAACCATTCCGCCACGAGGTGATAAGGGCAAACCCAGGAGCAGAAAGATCGACCACCAAGCGCCGCCCAAAGTACAAAAACTGTGGCGGTACCGATAAAAAGGTTCACGATGATATGTTTGTGAGCGAGCATCACCTGCAAGGCAGAATTCAGATCGATCAGGTGAAAACCAGCAAAACGCGATGCTGACAATGATCCTTCAAGCAACTGGATGTCGAGCCAGAACGAAAATGTGAACAACAGATTGGAAAAAAGCAGCACAGCCCAGCGCCGGTTACGCCATTTATGCGTGACCAGCTGATGATCGCGCGCATGTTGTTTCAGCGCTTCAAAATCGGCCTTGGTCATGCGCTTCAAGTCATGTATCTGCCGCGCTTCCGGCGTGAACTCGGTCGGTTTTTGCGGATCAGCGCCAAGCATGACCTTGATACGTTCAAATGCACCCATCACGCACCCCACGCCTTGCGTTCATCAACAACGATGGCTGTTGTCTCGACTGGACAAACCATTTCACAAACACCACAACCCACGCATTGTTCAAGCACGACAGGCTTGTAACTTTTAACGCCATCGGCACCGACCAGCACTTCCATCTTGATCGCATCCTTGATCGGGCATTCGGTCACACAGAGATCGCAGAGATTCCGCTCGTAGGGATGATCGCGCACCGCAATCGGTTTCCAGCGATCAACATCCATATAACGCATGCGGCCCTTGAAATCAGCGCCACGAGTCTGACCTTTGAAGCCTTTTCCCTGCACCGCAAGGCAAGCCTCCGGGCGCGACAGGCGCGCCACGCCGGTACGCTCCTTGAGATTGAGCGTCGGTTCGGGGTCTTTTTCCTTGGCCTTTAGGACCGGCGGATGCGCCAGCTTCATGCCTTCACGCAGATCGGCAAAACCCGGCTTGACATAGGTTAGCGCCCCCGTCGGGCAGGCAAGAATGCACTGCACCGCATCACAAGAAAAATCACAGGCCTGAGTGCGCGAATCAATGAAAGGCAAACCGATACCAAAACCATGATCAATATCATCCAGCTTGATCGCCGCCACCGGGCAAACCTGAACGCATTGGCCGCACTTGATGCACGAAGAGAGAAAATCATGCTCCTCCAGCGCACCTGGCGGCCGCATACGCGACTTACGGGCATTCGCGACTGGCACATAGCCAAACATCGCCAAACCGACAACGCCACCCGCAAGTACGACAGAGCGTATGAATTTACGTCGATTGGCCAATTGTCGCCCCTGAACCACGGAGCGTTTTACCGCTGGTTTATTTTCATCACTCATGATGAGGCCTCTTGCTCAACGTCTGAGGTTTGTTAAATACCGGTTTTTCGTCACGCAGGATCAGGGTTGGTGTTGAAAATGGTGCCAGACGTTCAAGAAAATCCAGCGTTTCCATCATCGGCGCATTACGAAAAAACCGTGCGTAAGGGACTTCCATCCAGACCTGGTCAGCAAAGGCATATAGCTCGTGCGGCACATCGCCGACGTTATCCCGGTTGCGGTCGAATCCTTTGTAATCGTCCCAGTAGTTGCCACGCCAAAGGTTGTTGCGCGCGGTGCCGCTATCGCTTAGGGCAACCTGGGTCAAGTTGCCTTCAAACGTATTGCCCTCGATGCTGGTGCCTTCCTTGTCCGCCAGAAAGCTGACGCCAATCCCGTTATAGGCAATCCGGTTATTGCGAATCGTGATCGTGCTATCCGGCTCGAAAGGTGACATATCAAGCCCGACACCAACACCGCAATAGATAATCTCATTGCCTTCGACGATTACGTCAGAAGCTTCCTTGAAGCCAACCGCCATGCCGGTCGGACCGTTGGCGTGCGAGAACAGATTGTTGCGTATCGCTCCACCGCCTGAATACATGATGTAAACGCCGACCGCATTATCGTAAAAACGATTACCTTCGATCAGATTGTTGGCGGCAAACATAAAGTGAATTGAATAACGACTGCGTCGCCCGACATTGTTGAGGTAATGATTATCGTTGGAATACCACGCAACCATGTCGCGGGAATCCTCAATCGTATTCGCCTCGATCAGATTTTTGTTGCTATACCAGAGGCGCAATGCATCGCCCCGGGTACCAAGCTCAAATGGTTTGGAGCGAATGGTATTGCGCCGAACGATATTGCTGTCCGCTTTCTTGAGGTCAATACCAAACAGACAGTTATCGATGCGGATGTCTTCGATCACATTACGATCACCGCGCACATTCAGACAAGCATCATCCGAGTCGTGCGAAATACCCGAATTCGTGAGATGTAGACCACGCAATGTTGCCCCCGAGGCTTCGAGGACAAATACCGTACCTACCCCGCCACCATCGACCACCACCTGCCCGCCACCTTCGATGGTCAACGTCTTATTCACCACCGCAGGGCCGGAATAGCGGCCCGGCTTGAGTTTCAGCACCGAACCCGCCGGTGCTTCATTAATCAGTTTTTGCAGGAAAGGCAAAGCGGACACCCGCCCAACCGTCGGAATAGGTGATTTTTCATCTGCATTTCCCCATCCGGCAGAAGCGGGGGCACCCATCCCCTCCATATTTGCAGCAGGCTTAGTGGCGCTCCCCGGTTGCTGGCTTCCCTGGATACCGCCGCGCTGCAATGCGGTCAGCGCATCCTCGGCACCGCCTGATGCAGGCGCAAGCATCAGGGCGATGCCGACCGAAAGGCCGGCGGCAAATACATGCCGGAACATTGCTACTCCGCCGAACCTTCGCGCATCTGCTTCCGGCGAATCAGAATCGCCAGCGCCAGACAAGCCGAAGTAATGAGCAGCATGCCGTAACCCCAGTAGGGATATGAGTAAGTGCTGAACTGGGCGACCTTGCCTTCACCAAAAACAGTCGGCATGAACGGTTTGACCGTAAAAGCGCCCCACGGGTGCATGTTATGCCCGAAGAACCAAAGCCAACCTGCATAGGTAATAACAAAAAATACCGGCAACAGCGCTGGCACCAGCGCCAGCAAGAGCGAGAAGGCTCGCATTTTGGCCACACCAGCGACCACGATAATCATTGCCAGAATCAATCCAGCAATCGCGACATGCGTGATACTGCGAACGTTGTCGCCCCAGGTCTTGATTTTTTCAGGCTCATTAAAGAACGTGGCGGCATCGCGGGTATAACTCTCGACGTGGGCGTTCAGCGCACCAAGGACATACTGGTCAACCAGCATCCAGGCGGCAACCGCAGCGAAGCCGGCCGATAGCACAAGCAAGCGCGTTTTACGTGTTGGCACCATAAAGCCGGCCAGCATGACTGCAAAGAATCCGAAGAAAAATTTGGCCAGCGGCTTCTCGACCGGCGCGCCAGTCGAAATCGGGAACATGCCGACATAATGGTTGATCGTATTCATTTCATGAACGCAATCGAGACCTTCAGCGCCTTTGTTGAGGTCTTTTTTCTGGTCGGTAATCGGGTTATAACGCTCGTCCTCATGCGAGAGATCCTTCTGGATAATCTCGTTGGCCATTCGGGTACCTGCGCCAGCGGCTTTGCAGCCGTTATAAACACCGTCGAAATGGAAGTGAATACGAATACCGTCCGGGAAAGCATCAGCCGGGTAGTTGGGTGCGGTGAGCGAGACCCACCAGATCGGGGCGAAGTAAGTAGCGATCATCACCAACATGGCGACAAAAGTCAGGCCACCGACGATACGGTTCTGTTTATTGGCTTGCGCGGACATTTTTGATCCTTTATCTGATCAACGCTACCGGGCAGCATCATACGATTACAACACTGCGGGACGTTTAATCGTTTCTAACTACAGCATATGCTGATTTACTGATTAAGCTTTGCTAGTAAAGCCCGCCTCCGAACGGAGACGGGCTTTATGCTGCTGCGAACCTATGTCGCCTGATACAAAAAAACTACCAGGACTATTTCTTCTTGGCTACTTTCGGCTTGCACATATTGCCTGGCATGACCAGACTGGCCTGGTAAGCCGAGATCGAAATCAGCTGGTTGTTATCATATTTCTTGATGATCTTGACCATTTCCGGATTGGCATTACGGCGGTGGCCATCACGGATCTCGGTCATCTGGCGAAGCAGATACTTGTAATGCTGGCCGGAGATCACCGGGTAAAACTTCTCCTTGACGCCTTCACCATTGGCGCCGTGACACTCCTTGCACTCTTTCTCGTAGAGCGCCTTGCCTTCAGCCAGACGCAGCGCAGTGTCGGCCGGTGCTTTCCAGTTTTTATCGGTGTTATCCAGTGGCTTCATGTCGTAATGACCGTGATCGATCGGGATGCACAGACCTTCGATATAAGCCGAGACGTCAGCCAGCTCCTGGGCATCGGTCAGCGTTGCTGCAAACGGGTACATTGTCGGGTTATCACGCAGACCGGCGCGGATGTCAGCCATCTGCTTGATCAGCACGGTGGTGTGCTGGCCAGCCAGTTGTGGGAAGGTACCATCCGTGCGACCAGCGCCGGAAGGCAAGTGGCAAGCAGCACAGGTTTCATAACCCTCTTCGCCGCGCTTTTT
>CAJBIL010000084.1 GCA_903953145.1 uncultured beta proteobacterium | reverse complement strand
TGGCTGCGCTGGTTGGCGGTCGTGTGATGTTTATCGACCATCGCCCGACGCGGATTTTTTACCTGATCGCTTTCGCCTACCTGCTGGCGGCACTACTCGTCTGGCTGGTGCCAAAAATCGTTCCCGATGCCGCGCTGATTGGCCCGTCGCTGGATACCGAGTTTGCCTGGGCGGCGCCCTTGCTTTTCGTCGTGATGATCCTGTTGCCAATTCGCCGGGAGAGCAACCGGCCGAGCGGCGGCATGGTCGATTTCTTCTATAGTCTGTTCATTTTCCTGCTGATCGCCGTCCTCGTGCTCGGCAGCCTGGCCTTCATGCTGTTGCGCCAGTCGGCGTATATCGACGCGGTATTCAAAACATTGCTGTCGATTGCCATGATGCTTCTGCTGATCGGGTGGGCGTGGAATCCGAGGCCTGGCTTCAGTGGCGTTGGTGTTTTTTTCTCACGCTATTTGTTGACGATTGGTCTGCCTTTTGAAGAATGGCTCCATCGTTTGACGGTTTATTCAAGCAGTGAAAGCGATCCGGAGCGCTTTCTCGACAAAGCGCTGGAAGATATGCTGGAACTGCCCTGGGTCGACGGCGGTGCGTGGGTGGCGGGGTCGCGTTCAGGGGTTTTCGGCGAGGCCTCACGGTTTAGCCAGAGTTTCCCGGAAGCTACCTTGAAGCTGACGTTGCATACCCGCCACAAGCTCAGCCCGGCGCTCTCCTGGCATTTTCAGTTGCTGGCGCAGCTGACCAACGAATATTACGTCGCCAAGCTGCGCGGACGCGAATTGCAGCAGATCAGCTACCTGCGCGCGGTGCATGAAACCGGCGCACGGCTAACGCACGATATAAAAAATTTGTTGCAGTCGCTGAACAACCTTTGTTATCTGGCGCAAACAATGAGCGCCGATGATTCTGTGCGCCTTGGCCAGTTGTTTCAGCGCCAGCTGCCGCAGATTACCCAGCGCCTGAGTCAGACCCTCGAAAAGCTTCAGGTGCCGCAAAACACCATTGGTAAAGCATTGCCCGCAGCCGGCTGGTGGGCTGGCGTCAGGCAGCGTTACGAAAATGACGGCATCGACTTCAAGCCGGTGATACTGGCCGCCAATGCAAGCATACCCGCCGAGCTTTTCGATAGCGTGCTCGACAATCTGCTGCAAAACGCGCTGGTCAAACGGCAGATCGAGGCGGACTTACAGATCGAAGTCATCCTGAGTGCTGACGGCAGGTTAATGCAGGTCTGCGACAGCGGTAGCCCATTGAGTGGCCCGGTGCTTGCTGACCTGCTGCAAGCACCTGTGGTTTCTGAAAACGGCTTGGGGATCGGACTCTATAACGCCGCACGGCACGCTGCCGGCGTCGGCTACGAGCTCAGGCTGGCGAGCAACGTAGCAGGGCATGTTTGTTTCGAGCTGAGCGGCGAAAAATTAACCTGACGATCATTGCGAAAAGCGCCACTACTGATGATGAAATCGCCTCGCTCGCTCGCTCGCTCGCCAGGTAGGTCGGGATTCATCCCGACAATGGCGGTGATCACCCCCTAAAGGCACTTTAGCCATAGGCCCCTACGCTTTCAGTGCGTCGGGATAAATCCCGA
>CAJBIL010000083.1 GCA_903953145.1 uncultured beta proteobacterium | reverse complement strand
TCAGTGAAGACGTCACCCATGCCTGGCTGCTCGATAGCGCGCCGCGTCACCCGCTGCACGGAGAAACCCGGCCATTGACCGGCGAATTTAGCGACAAGCCCGCCGCCTATAGCTGGTGCAAAGCGCCACGTTATGGCGGGCAGGTTGTCGAAACCGGCGCACTGGCGCGGCAGCTGGTCACCGGTCATCCGCTGCTGCGGGCGCTGGTCGCTGCCGATGGCGGCAATGTCAAAGCCCGCGTGGTCGCCCGTCTCTTTGAGCTCGCCCTGGTGCTGCCCGCGATGGAAGGCTGGGTGCGCGCGCTGGTGCCGGGTGAGCCCTTCTGCAATCAATGGCAGCTGCCGGAAAGCGCAACCGGCATCGGCCTCGTCGAAGCCGCGCGTGGTGCGCTCGGCCACTGGCTACGTATCGAGCGCGGCAAAATTGCCAGCTACCAGATCATCGCCCCGACCACCTGGAACTTCTCCCCGCGCGATGCCGCCGGCGTGCCGGGTGCGCTGGAGCAGGCACTGGCCGGTTTGCCGGTGGGCGAATCAGACACCGCGCCGCTCGCCGTGCAGCATGTGGTGCGCTCGTTTGATCCTTGTATGGTCTGTACGGTGCATTAGGTCGGAGAGCCACTACCCACGGGCCCTCTGGCCGTGGTGGCGGGTTAGCCCTGTTCGTTACCCACGACGCCCACGCCGGCCGCAATCGCGGCATCGTGCAGCGCACCGTCCTTCGTGGCAATCGGGAGTTTCAAGCGCAAGGCCAGTTCGAGATAGGCGGCATCGTAGCTGCTGAGTCCGTAGCGCTGCGCCAGGCTGAAATTCCCGGCAATCGACGTGGGCTCATCATGCACCCGGATCTGCAAGGCTTCCTGTGTTTCCAGAATTTGCCACGCACGGGCTTCGGTGATTTTCTTTAATGCCAGCGCCTTGCGGACAATATTCGAGAACTCCAATCGCCAAAGGGCGGGTGCATGCGCCGTATCCTCAGCCAGCAGGTCAAAAACTGCTTCGGTGTAGGCGCTTTGCTGCCCGCTCAGGTGCCAGCCGGCAACGACAGAATTGTCGATAACAAAGGGCATCAGTCGCGCCCCTCCTCAATCGCGGCTTGAAGATCGAACCCTGCTACGGGTGCGGCGTCGCGGTTTGCCCTGATCCGGGCGATCAAGGCTCGGCGTTTGATTGTCTGGCTTGCGTGCGACTCCGGGAGGTGTACGGCGACCAGCCGTGCGATAGGGTTGCCGCGCCGGGTAATGGTCACTTCTTCCCCGAGTTCGACGGCAGCGAGCAGTTCGGAGAGGTGGGTTTTCGCTTCGTAGATGGCAACGGTTTTCACGCACGGCCTCTTGGTCAAGTTAGTTGGTCAGATTATAGGTGCTACTTTTGGGCGTGTCGAATGCTGGCAGTCTCATTGTTTGAGCTTCTGTCACTTTTGAATAATCCTGAACCGTTCAGTCTGAAGGGTTTGCACAGTGCATTGATTCCCTCTACGATTCCCGCATGGAACGATTTACGATTTCTCTCGATACCGAACTCGCCAAAGAGTTCGATGCGCTGATTGCCGAGCGTGGCTACAGCAATCGCTCGGAGGCGGTGCGTGATCTGTTGCGCGCGCAGCTTGAGCAATGGCGGCAAACGCACGATGCGTCGCCGCATTGCGTGGCTAACCTGTCGTATGTTTATAACCACCACGAACGTGAACTTGCCGAACGCTTGATGGCGATTCAGCACAATCACCATGATCTGATGGTGTCGACGCTGCATGCGCATCTCGACCACGAAAACTGTATTGAGAGCGCCATTCTGCGCGGGCCGACGGCCGAGGTGCGGCGCTTTGCCGAGGCCTTGATGGCCGAACGCGGCGTGCGTCACGGCAAGCTCAATCTGGTTGCTGTTGAAGTCGGGCAGCGCCACGCGCATGGTTACAAGCCGCGCGGTCATGAACAATCAAAGCATCATGTCCACCTCAAACCCGCCCGATAAGTCGCTTAGCAAGCCGCGTGCGCCGCGCACGCGGATCGAGAGCGGTTCGCTGCCTTCGCCGGCAGCGGTTTTTGATGGCGTCAATGAAGCGGTATGGATCGACGTGATCCGCAAGATGGACGAAGTTTATAACGACCTTTTGCAATACGAGGTTGCGCTGGAGCAAAAAAACGAAGCGCTAGAAGCGTCGCACCAGTTCATTGAAAGCGTGCTG
>CAJBIL010000082.1 GCA_903953145.1 uncultured beta proteobacterium | reverse complement strand
TCGACCTCGACGCGCAACTTCCCGAACCGCCTCGGCATCGACACCTTCGTGTACCTCGGCTCCGCCGAACTGGCCTCGATCTGCGCCCTGATGGGCAAGATCCCGACCGTCGCCGAGTACATGGAGCAGGTGAAGGTGGTCAATGCGAAGGCAGCCGATGTCTATCGTTATATGAACTTCGACAAGATTGCCGAGTTCAAGGAACTGGCGGATACGGTGACTGTTTAAGAGTTTATCAAGTTTTAATTTCAAGATACGGCGCCTTAGTGGCGCCGTTTTTTTGAATGTCAGCCTCTGATATTGCCGGGAAAATTGAGTGCCTCAGTCAGTAAAAATGATGATTAAACGTCTTTTTGAAGGACGAAACCTGTGGCTGGTTTTTTTCTCGGTTACGGCCTGTGTGGTAGCAGAGCTCATGCTTCGTGGTGGTGCGCTAAATACGCTTGACCAGCGTTTACAGGACTTTTGGTTTCAGTGGCAAGGTAAGCGTGCTGAGGCTAAATATGTTGCGATTGTGGCGCTTGATGAGGAAACGCTTGCAGCATATCCGGATGACCCAATGGTGTTCTGGACAGATCGTCTGGCTATTGCTGTTTCCCGCTTGCGGGAGGCAGGCGTCGATGCCGTCGGCCTTGATATGTTACTCAGCATCAGTCCTGAGCGTTGGCTTGGTAAATTGGGTGGAGATTTGCAAAGGGCTGCGCGGGATTATGATCGCCCCTTTCGCGAGCAAATAAATAGTGGGCAATTGGTACTGGCATCTACTCGATCCGGTTCCGGTGCTCTTGAAGCAGATTACCTGCTTCCGAGTCCGGATTATTTGCTGGCACTCCCCAATTTTGATATTCCAGGCCACATCGCGCTGGCCGATTTACTTGATGAAGGCGACGGTGTCATTCGACGCTATTTAGTGGCTCCTGTCGCACTTGTCGACCGGCAACCGCTGGAAGGGGGGGTTCCGGTACTTGGCCTGCCGTCGCTCCTTGCTGTTCGTTCTGCCGGATTGAACCCGTCGGCAACAAACTGGATATTGGGCGGACGACAGGTGGCACGCGAACAACCCCCTGAGCCAATTCCCTACATTGGACCTCCCGGAACTTTTCCTCGAGTTTCGCTCAAGCAATTATTAGCTGATGATGCATTGCTTGATCCGGCGGTTATTGCTTTGCATGGCAAGACAGTTCTAGTCGGAGCAACGGCTACTGGTCTAAATGACGAGCACTTTACCCCTTACGCGACACGGATGTTTTCGGGAAGAGGCGGTTTAATGAGTGGCGTCGAATTGCATGCTAATGTGCTCGAATCTTTACTTTCAGGTGACCGGCTGAATTCGCTAAGCCCTGTTGCGCGCATAACCACCGCACTATTAATAACCGGACTAGCAGTAGCTGCTTTTGTCACACTGCCTGTCTGGGCTGGTGCTTTGCTGTGGTTAGTCGGCACCATTGTGACGGCGGCTTGCAGTTTCCTGGCTTTTAGCAACGGTTTGTTGGTGTCTGTTTCAATGTATGCGGTAGCTACAGCGCTTGCTTTGCTGGGCGTACTTAGCTGGCGTTTGACGGGAGAAGAGCGCGAGCAAACTCGAGTCCGGCAGATGTTCGGACGCTACGTTTCAGATCAGGTGGTTGATGCTTTGCTCAAATCAGGCAAACGTCCTGAGCTTGGCGGACAGTCACAGGTCATGACGGTTCTTTTTTCCGATATACGTAATTTTACGACAATTAGCGAGCGCTTAAATGCTAAAGAAGTTGTCGAAATGCTGAATACTTATTTTGAGCTTGCCTGTGCGCCATTGCTTGCGGAAGGGGGGAGTATCGATAAGTTTATCGGTGACGCCATCATGGTTGAGTTTGGCTCACCCTTGCCTTTGGCTGATCATGCACTCCGTGGTATTCGTGCAGCGCTTGCTTTGAGTTTAGTGGCCGATGAGTTCTCCGTCTGGATGGAACAACGTTTTCCTGATCGCAATCTGCCAAAATTCATGATTGGTATTGGCTTGCACAGTGGGGAGGCCGTGATTGGTAATATTGGTTCGCCGACACGGATGGAGTTCACGGCAATCGGTGATACTGTCAATCTGGCTTCACGACTTGAAGGGATGACAAAGGAGATGGGCTGCGTTATCTTGGCAAGTGAGGCAACGATTTCTGATGCGGACAGCATGGTTTTCTGTGGCCAAAGCAAGGTAATCAGGGTAAAAGGGCGCGATAAAGAAGTTCGCGTGTTCGAGGTGTTAAGGCTGGAAACTGAAGGACAGCGTAATGCGTAAAGCAAGTTGCTTCTTTGCTGCACTGTCAGCATTGGTATCGATAGGGATTCCGGCTGCTGAAGTTGGTTTGGTGACAGCGGTTTCAGGTAGTGTCAAATTACAGGAAGAAAAATCGGTAGTTAGTGAACTCAGAGCGTTTGTAAAGCTGAGGGAGGGTGATCAGTTAACGATGGAAGGAGTTTCTCGGTTACAGGTGGTTTATTTTCACGGTGGAAGGCAAGAAACCTGGCAAGGTGCAGGTGCTCTTGAGGTGGGTAATGAATCCAGTAAACCGTTGAAGGGTGGTTTGCAGCCAGAGGTCAAGACCCTGCCTGCAATACTCGTCAAGCAGCTTTCCAAGACACCTTCTCCGGAAGGGGGCGTCAAGACCGGGATGATACGATTGCGCTCCCTAGCTACTCCACACGACAAACTGGATACAGTAGAAAAAAACTATGCTGATATGCGAAAGCAGGCTGATGCCGATGATAGAAACCCGGAATTATTCCTGATGGCAAGCTATTTTGAGCAGCGTGAATTTGAAAAGCTCGAGGTTTTTATGAGGCAGTTGGGTGAGCAATCACCCGGAGATGAAGGTTTGGCTGCAATAAATTCACTTTATTCAAAGGCAATCATAGAAGCTAAGGGCAGCGAGAAAAAATAAAGCTTTGGGAGGATTACTCCTCCCATTTTGCTTATTTGAAAATAATAACTTCTTCACGCTGTGATTCTTCCCGCTGGCGACCACCACTTTTCTCGCCAGCATCTTCTCCGCCGTAAATACCACTTAATTGCTCTTCAAGTTGTCGACTGACTTCCTCTCCAAGACTCTTGGAAACTTCTGAAACGACCTTGCCACGGTTCAGAACAACTCGACCACCACGACTTGTCAGTAATTTCACGTCCTGACCTTCACCCATTGCACTGAATGAAGATTTGACCTTAAAGTTTTTGGTGCTGATCAGGCTGAACTCACCGACAAGTTCAAGGCTTAAAGTGTGTGAAACCGTATTGGTGTTGTCAATCGGGTTAGCTTCCTGGCGAAACTCAATGCTATTGATGGCACCAAATAGAACATAGTCCGCACCGGGATACATGCCTTTCTTGATACGACCAATGATGTCGTAAATCTTTTCGTTATTCTTGGCGTCGGTGAAAGGTTTGCCTTGGACAAGTTCAAAACGCCCGGTTTTTAGTATTCCACCCTTGATATCGGCAGTAAATTTGCGTAACTCGCCACGATCAATGTATGAGTATGTTCCTTCGGCCGAGTAGTAGCTGCTCTCCGATTTTGCATTGATTGATCCACTGCTGCGACGGGAGGAAGAAAAGTCGGACTCGCGTTCGCTTTCACGACCTGAAGCTCGCAACGAAGACTTTTCCGACGCAGACACTATGCGGAAATATTCACTGACACGCTCTTCATAGGCGAGGTCAGTCACGGCTACTTTGGGGGGCGGTGCTGCTGTTGCAGCAAAGCTTGCTGAAATGAGCAGCGCAGAAATTGACCTTTTCAACCACTTGGCGTTCATCTGGAATTCTCCCGGTTGCCGTGACTTTTTGTCGATCAGCGCTTGGCCGATTTGCGAATTTCCTTCTCATCGGACCACTCAACAATACCGGTCTCGATTTCGATGAGACGCAAGTTCATCTTGTAGTAAGCATCTTTCAGATCTGCTGTTTTCTTGATAATGGAAGAGATACTGCCATCCAGCCGGTACTTGGCGCCCTGCATTTTGCCTACCTTCACCGACTTCTTTTTATCGTACAAGCCAGATTGGGTTTGGCGACGTAACTCATCTGTCTGGTTTTGCATGTTATCGGCTTCGATTACATAACGAATGCCATTTTTTTGAAGTTGCGTGAGAACAGTATCGGTAATCAGCTTGGTATCAAAATATTCACTCGTTTTGTTCTGGACAGGCGAAGCCATTAGAAGCCCGCGTTTCTTGATCATTTCCTGAATGACTGGATGCTGAATGAGCGACTGAGTCATTTTCTCGGAAATCATCTGAATATCGGTTGAACCGAGTTCAGTCGTCACTGTTTCAACTGCTTTGGCATCGCCATAGCTGACGCCGCTAGTACCTGTGGTCGGTGAAGTAGTCTGGCAACCAGCAAGAGCAAGTAGCAGAGTGCCGAAGAGTAGATTCGTGCGGTAGTTAAAGGTAAGTTTTGAGGACATCGAATTTTCCTTGAGGTTTGTTGATCAATGGTTTTCAGAGATGGTTTGTCAGCAATCTATAAGATAAATCTAATTGCCGGTATTTTCTGGGCTCTGTAATATCAGACGGAAATCTGTTGCCTTAAAGGTTGGCGAAGAAACGTTAATGACCTGTTTTTGATTGCCATACACGATCATGGGCTTCCATGGTTCTTCATCCCAAACAGTAAAGCCGTCACGATCCAGCCACTTGAAACGATAGTAGAGCTGCTGATTACTCGTACTGGTGTTAGTGATGTCGGCCTGAATGCGCAGTA
>CAJBIL010000081.1 GCA_903953145.1 uncultured beta proteobacterium | reverse complement strand
GCTTCAGAGATCGTCAAAACGTTTGAAGAATGAGCGTAGTTGCGGTGTGACAACACGCAACAACTACGCTCAACAAGAGGCTACTTCTGCCCTTTGGGAGGACGCCCGGTTTTGATGACAACGAGGCTCTGTAGTGCTGCCGTGATGGCCGCGTCGGACTGTGCGGCAAAACCAATGATCGCAGCGCGCAGCACTTCGCTTTTTTTCACCGCGACGCCTGCGGCAAGGCAACGTTTTTTGACGGCGGCCATCAAGTCGTATTCGGATTCGGGCATGGTGAAGCTATCCCGGATGAGCTTGGCTTGTTTGGGTTTAGCGGGTTTCTCGGGCTTGACGACTGCTTTCGCTTCCAGCTTTTCCACAACCTTTTCTGCAACCTTTGCCGTTGGTGCAGCGACAGCGACCTTGGCCGCTGCTTTAGGTGCCGGTTTTTCTGCCAATTTAGCAACTGGCTTGGCGGCTGAAACTGGCTTGGCTGCTGGCTTGGCTGCTGGTTTAGCGGCTGGCTTTACAACGGCCTTGGTTGCTGGCTTTACCGCAGGCTTGACTTCGGCGGCTACGGGTGCGGCGGCTTTCACAACGGGCTTGGCGGGGGCTTTAACCGGCGTCTTGATCACTGGTTTTGGCTTTGGCTTGGCGGCTGGCGCAGGTGCTTTGGGTGTTTCGGCAGCAATGACGACCAATGGTGCGGCGCTCTGCGGCGATTTTTTCGAGCTGGGCATAACAAATCTCCTTTAATTACCATAAACGGTTTATATAATTTATAGCGATTAAAAAATAATTGCAAGCCCTGTGCCGAAATTTTTTGCTTGAGCGCGCCTTGTTATCCCCTTGATAAGCAAGTCACAAATTCGAAACAAAGGGGTCATCGCTGTTTCATAGACCCGGACTAAGGTAGCGCCTCATTCCTGAACAACGAGGCTTCCTTTGTCACAAATTGCTGCTGCTCCTCACTGGCTGGCTGCCAATCCTGCTGTTGAGATGATGTCCCGGCTCAGTTATGCGAAGAAAATCCAGACCATTGGCCTGATTGCCGGTATTGCCATTCTGCTGCTTACCGGCCAGCTTTTCTTCAGTCTGGCCGGCCAGATTGGGCGTACGTCGCTCGAAAGAACCGGGCTTTTGCTGGTTCAGCCAGTGCGCGCCGTGCTTGAGCCTTTGCAGCAGCACCGGGGCCTGGCCAACGCCTGGGCCAGTGCCGACGCTGCATTCCGCAACGAACACGGCGCAATGATCCAGGCCGCGCTGCAACGCTACCGGCAACAGGTTGATGCCGCCATCACAGCCGCCGGGGCTGATTTCCAGGAACACATGCCGGCACTGGCCGAGGACCCGCGCTGGTTGTCAGCGCTGCGCCTCTGGAAAGACATCAAGGCCAGCGATAACCTCAACCAGATGATGGTGCTGGAACAGCATAACGAAGCCATTGCCGGGCTGACTGCGGTTATTTCTAGCGCCGCCGACGCAACGCATCTCTCGGTTGATCCCTATGTTGGTACTTTTTATCTGGCTCAACTGGTGGTGCGCCAGATGCCGGTACTGATCGAGCAGTCTTCAAAGATTCGCGATATTGGCGCTGGTATTTACGCCAGCAAAGAGTTGCTGCGCGACGACAAGAATCTGATCATTTCGCTGAACACCATGACCGGTAACGGGCTGGGTGAAGTGCGCGAAGTGATTGAGCGGAAGGTGATCGCGACCATGCCATCGCTCAAGGATGAACTGGTTGGCGATATCGAGCGACTGACCGGCATTGGCGAGTCACTGGATACTTTTACGCAGTTCAAGCTGCTCGGCAAACTTTTTGATTCGCCGCCACAGGCCTTTTTTGCTGGCATGACCTGGTCAGACAGTACGCAACTGGACACCTTCGGCGTCGTCAAGCGTGATCTCTCGCTTGACTCAGGGCAAGTCATCGCGCCGGGGCCGATTGGCCAGATGTACACCGCGCTTGATCACTACACCAAACTGCTCGACGCGACGATTGAGAACCGCCTTTGGAACCTTTACCAGCAACTTGCGCTGAACCTTATGGTGGCCTTTGGCGCCTTGCTGGCCGTGATCTACATGCTTTATGTGATGTATGTCTCGTTCCCGATTCGCAAGCTGATCGCTGCAACCGAAGCGGTGGCCGGCGGCAATCTCGACGTGCATATGGAAATCGAGCGCAATGATGAAATCGGCCAACTGGCGCGTGCCTTCAACACCATGACCGATGCCGTCAAATTCAACCGCGACAACCTTGAGGGGCTGGTCAACGAGCGCACGGCCGACCTGGCCGACAAGAACCACCTGATCATGGAAAGCATCAACTACGCGCTGGTTATCCAGACTTCATTCCTGCGGGCATCGAGGCAGGACATGGCCAGCAGCCTGAACGACTACTTCATGATCTGGGACCCGCGTGACACGGTGGGTGGCGACTATCTTTATTTCCGCCGTTTCGACGACGGCTATTTCTTTGCGGTTATTGACTGTACCGGGCACGGCGTCCCGGGCGCTTTCATGACCCTGATCATGGCGTCTTATCTCAATAATCTGCTGACCGAAGATAACCGGCATGATCCGGCGGCGCTCCTTGGCCGGATGAACCGCTCGGTGAAGACGGCGCTTGGGCAGATCGAAGGGCAGGAACACGCCGACCGTGACGCCGGCCATCACGAAGAAGGCCACCGCTCGGACGACGGCATGGATGCTGCCTTCGGCTGGGTAGACACCTCAACGCATACGCTCACTTATGCCGGCGCTAAAACGCCCCTTTTCTACCTGCATCCTGACGACCAGGAAGTTCAAACGCTTGATGGCCTGCGTACCGGCGTCGGCTACACCGACACCGCCATTGATTTCTGTTGGGAAAACCGCAGCCTTGCCTTGCAACCCGGCACCGCCGTCTATATCACCACGGACGGCATCATTGATCAGGTTGGCGAGGTCAAAAGAATCTCGTACGGCAAGCGACGCCTGCACAAAACCATCCTTGACGCCCGTGCGTTACCAATGACCGCGCAGCAGGATGCGATTCGTGAGCCGTTCCTTGAACACCAGGGCAGCCAACCCCGTCGCGACGATGTCAGCATGTTTGCCTTCCGTTACCAATGAGAGAAAAACCGTAATGAATATCGAAATTTTCAAGGGCTACCGTCAGTTTGTCAGCGAGCAAGGGGTGATTTTTTACTACGACGGTTACCTCTCGCAACCGATCATTACCGCCATGGGCGAAGCCCTGCGCGGCAAGCTGGAAGCCGAGGACAGCTCGACCAAGGCAACCCGCAAGGTGTTCTCGGCTTTCGTTGAAATGATGCAAAACATCGTTCATTACGCCGACGCCGATGCTTCCTCCGAGAAAAAATCAAACGCCTTCGGGAACGTTGCCGTTGGCTTCAAGGATCAGCACTACTTCATCGTCTCCGGCAACACCGTGGCAACCAGCCATATCGAGCGCCTGTCGTCCAAGCTGGAGGCGATTCGCGCCATGTCACTTGATGAAATCAAGGCTGAATACAAGCGCAAATTGCGCGGCGGGGCCGAGGAGCAGGACGAAAACAGCAAGGGTGCCGGGCTTGGCTTCCTGACCGTTGCCCGCGATGCCTCAGAACCCATTGAATTTCTCTTCGAGCCGATTCTTGGCTCAGGTAACGCCCTTTCCTTTTTCTATCTCAAAGCAACTGTCTGAATCTGAACGGAGTTTTATCACCATGCAAGATCTACATATCCCCGCAGAGCGCGACAAACCTGAAATTGATTTCAAGTTTTCCCGGCACCATTTACTGCTGCGCGGCGAATCATTCCCGGAGAACGCCCTCGCCTTCTACGGCCCGGTGGTTGCTTCACTGATGGCCTACCTCGCCGAGACCAAAGACACTGCGATCACTGTCGATATTGAGCTGCGCTATTTCAATTCCAGCAGCACGAAGATTCTGTTGAACGTCTTCCGCATGCTGGATCAGGCATCAACCAACGGCAATACCGTGACCCTCAACTGGTGCCACGATCCCGAGGATGACACCATCGCCGAATTCGGTGCCGACATTGCCAATGATTTCATCACCCTGAAGTACAACGCGGTAGAAACTGCCTGATTTGGCTTGATTTTGCCTGCTTGGCAAACCAGCAACTGAGCAAGCGAGGCGCGGGAATCCCCGCGCCTTCCGGTAAAACAACGTTGCACAGCCCCGGATCGCCGGCTTTTTAGACCGATGTCTGAAGGTTGGCGTAAACAGTGCCTTCCCGGCAAGGAGGCACGCTAGATGACCATTTGGTGCGCCTTCCAGCCTGGTGCCCTTTCCAGAAGCCGCCAAACTCCGCCAAAAATGCCTCGCTAGACGAAGCAATTGGCCCGGGTATACAATTCGTTTTCACGCCATATCTTGACG
>CAJBIL010000080.1 GCA_903953145.1 uncultured beta proteobacterium | reverse complement strand
GTTGCCACCCGGTTCAGCAGACTTCCTGGCTGCCCGCTCGGCATCCTCTTTGGCGCGCTGTTCGAGCTTTTGACGTCTGGCGGCCTGTTCGGCGGCGGTTTTGCGCCGGCCTTCTTCGGCTTGCCGGGCTTTGTCGGCCAGCTTGCGCTCGCGTTCCGTGGCCTTGCCCGCCTCTTCGGCATGATAGCGCTCGCTTTGTGACTGTTGCGCAGCGTCGCGCTGCGGTGATTCGGCGGCACGCGCCGCCTCTTTGGCATCAACCGCTTGCCGCTGCGCCTCGCGCTCAAAATCCCGACCCGCCTGATCCAGCGAGCGGGCTTGCAGCATCGCCGCGGTGTATCTCTTTTTGACATCATCGAGACAGTCATAAACGAGGAATTTTTTATAGCAGGCGTCTTGCTCAAGCAAATGGCGCTGCCCGGCCTCACCCCTCAAAACTTCGGCACGCGCGCGCAGGGCATGCGCTTCTTCGAGCGAGGCAGGTTGCGCCACAGGCTCGGCCTCGGGCGCTTGCGCCCAGGCAGCGTGGGCAAAAAAGAGGCTGGCAGCGATGGCCATGGCGTGGTGCGTCAGATGACTTGTGCGGTACGGGCGGTACATCGGGCTCTCCTTGCGAGGCCATAAAATAAGCGCTTTCCCGATACAACGCCAGCAAAAGCCACGCTTGGCAGCCGTGTTGCTTTTATTGCAATCGAAGCGCTGAAGCACCGGATTTGTTAGAATGGCGGGCTTCGTACCGCTAAATTACAGGGAGTTTTCCGTGCAAATCGTCTGCCTCGACCTTGAGGGCGTCCTCGTTCCCGAAATCTGGATCGAATTCGCCGAGCGTACCGGCATCCCCGAACTGCGCCGCACCACGCGCGACGAGCCGGATTACGACAAGCTGATGAAGTATCGACTGGCCATTCTCGCCGACAAGAAGCTCGGCCTGCCGGATATCCAGAAGGTGATCGCCGAAATGGGCCCGATGCCCGGCGCGCGTGAATTCGTCGATGGCCTGCGCGAGGATTATCAGGTGATCATCCTCTCGGATACCTTTTACGAGTTTGCCCACCCGTTGATGCGCCAGCTCGGCTGGCCGACGCTGTTTTGCCACTCGCTCGAAGCCGATGCCAACGGCGTGCTGGTCAACTACCACCTGCGCATGGCCGACCAGAAGCGCGAGGCGGTCAAGCGGTTCAAGGAACTCAACTTCACGGTGGTCGCTGCCGGCGATTCGTACAACGATACGGCGATGCTCGGCGAAGCCCACGGCGGCATCCTGTTCCACCCGCCGGAAAACGTTGTCCGCGAGTTTCCGCAGTTTCCGGTCACCCGCGATTACGCCGCTTTGCGTGTCGAAATCGACAAGGCGTTTGCCCGCGCTACAAAGTAAGCGCCTGCTCACATGCATTCACAACGCTTCTATACGCTCTCTGCCTCCTGCCCTGACCGGGTGGGCATCATCGCGCGCGTCTCGGGCTTTATCGCCGAGAACAAGGGCTGGATTCTTGAATCGAGCTACCACTCGGACGACGGTAACGAGGGCAATGGCAGCCGCTATTTCATGCGCATCGAGGTCAAAGCCGACTCACTGCCCTTCCACCTTGCCGAGTTCCGTGAGCGCTTCCGCCCGATTGCCGAAGAGTTGGCGATGGACTGGAAGATCAGCGATTCGGCCGTAAAGAAGCGCGTGGTTGTGCTGGTCAGCAAACAGGAACACTGCCTCTACGATTTGCTCGCACGCTGGCAGTCGAAAGAACTCGATATCGAGATTCCCTGCGTCATCTCGAACCACGACACCTTCAAGGGCTTCGTCGAATGGCATGGCATCCCCTTCCATCACGTGCCGGTCGATCCCGACAACAAGGCCGCGGCCTACGCCGAAGTGCAGCGTATTTATGAAGAAGTGCATGGCGAAACGATGGTGCTGGCGCGCTACATGCAAATTTTGTCGCCCGACCTGTGCGCCAAATACCCCGGCCAGATCATCAATATTCACCACTCGTTCCTGCCCAGCTTCGTCGGCGCCAAGCCGTATCATCAGGCCTACCAGCGCGGTGTAAAGCTGATCGGCGCAACCTGCCATTACGTCACCACCGAACTCGATCAAGGCCCCATCGTCGAACAGGACGTGATCCGCATCGACCATTCTGACTCGGTCGAAGACATGGTGCGCTACGGCAAAGACATCGAAAAAGCCGTCCTCGCGCGCGGCCTGCGCTACCACCTCGAAGACCGCG
>CAJBIL010000079.1 GCA_903953145.1 uncultured beta proteobacterium | reverse complement strand
CTCGGCATTCTGTGCATCGGCCACGTCCCCGCCTTCTATCCGCGCCCGATGTTCGAGGACGCGGGCTGGGGCAAGCGGCTTGATCTGACGCAAGTATTATTTGAAAACGGCTGGCCGGAAGACGCCGCATCAACGCCAACCGCCTACTGAGCATCAACTCGCCGCTGCCCTGCAAGGCGCATGGAATGGCGATCTAGCACATAGTACTCTGGAGAGTGGCGTATTTACTTGTGTTGCGAGAGGCATGCCGGCAAAGCTTTTATTCAAGCGCCTCCCCAGCCATCGCCTTTTTCTGGCTGAACGATTATCCTTGCCAAACGTACAAACCACCGGCAGCGCCTCATGATCAAAAATCCTCGTATCGCCTGCGGCATCATTCTCGTATCGCTGTTCAGCAACACGGTGCTGGCGCACGGCCACATACCGGCGCTGGACGATAACGACCCGGCAACGGCTGACATCCGCCTGTGCAATGACGTCGTCGAAGCAGCCCTGCAAGCCATGAAAAACCGGGATCTTGATCGCCCGTTAGTCCGGCGTGAGGGCGATGATTTGCGCACGCGACTGATCAATGAAGTCAGCAGCCACGTTTATGCCGAACCACAGATCCGCAGCCAGAAATTTGCCATGAGCTACGGGCGCGGACGTTGTAACGAGGTTCTGTTGCAAGAAAAGGAACAGCGCGGCAAGTAAAGCGCAGACCGGACAGCCGGCTAGAACGGCGATCATGCAAAAGTTCGCCCGACCTGAACGGGCGGACGAACTTTCAGCCGTTATTTGCGACTTGTTACTTGTGACTACCCGGGCCACGGCCGCCGCGATCCTGTCGCAACGCCTGATGATCAGCATGCTTCTGAGCACGGTCATTGTGCAGCGCCCGGCGGTCTTCCCGGATTGAGGCGTTGTCCTGCTTCAACGCAGCCTTGTCCTGCTGAATCGCAGCAGTATTACCCGCTCTCTGGTCTGCATGCAGTTTTCGCTCATCCTGCCGGCGCTGTCTCTGATCCTGAGAAAGCTCGTGACGATCCTTGGCGATCGCCGAATTATCCTGCCGCAACGCCGCCCGGTCCTGCGCGATTTCAGCTCGTTGGCCCGCGCCAACCTGAACCCCCTGGCCTTGGGATTGCGCGAAGCCGGGCAATGAAAAAAGACTGCCAACAGCCAGCATGATAAAAGTTTTGCGTAACATATTGCCTCCGGTAAATTGATTGATCGTGAATGCGAATCCACTATATCAAGCCAAATTGTTGGCATGGGTTTCCAATTGCAAGGAAATGTAACGGCCGGGCAAGACCTGTGGAAGCTGTCGGTCGCTGGGCTGCGACGACCCACTGCGTTACTTGATCCGTGAAATCGAAACCTTCCCGGCCCCGGTTATCGCCATGAACGAAGGCACCGTCTGGGGCGGTACCTTTACAGCCGGATCAACAACGCGCCAGCAAGCCGTCACTCACCCAGCGTTGCAACAAACCCACCGCCGCCGTCGCCGGATCAGGCTCGCCCGCTTCGGCAATCACCGCG